>NZ_REHK01000009.1:0-64234 GCF_003692905.1 Lactobacillus sp. ESL0225
AACTCAGTCGCTTTTGTCAACTGGTTTTTTATATCTTTTTTGCCGCCTTGCCTTTGCCTTACTGGCTTTGCCCTGACGACAGTTATTTATATTAGCAACCTTTTTTGGTTTTTGCAACCCTTTTTTAAAAAAATTGCATTTATTTTTTTAATGTCTTGGTATTACTTTCTAAGTGCTCTAATAGTAAATTGATTGATTGGTAGACATCACGAATATCAGGTTTACAATCATTTAATATCCAATTGAAAATAATTGCATAAATCCCGTTTGATATAACTTCAACTTGTCTTACTGAAAACGATCCTCTCGGTCGCATATAAAGTTCAATCGCATGAGCAATTTCTTTGCGTAAGGTTGAATAGAACTCTCGCGGTTCTTTTGTAATCATTAGCATATTTAGATAGAAAAGCTTATTATCACGAATTTTAATTAGCATCTGATAAAACAGTTTTTCTATCGTCTCGTTGCTCACACTTCTAAGTGCTCTTCTTATTTGTAAAGATAGAACTGAGATAAACAAATCACTAATATTTCTATAATAATGATAAAATACGCCTCTATTTATATTGGCATCTGCACAAAAACTGATAACTGTATATCTGTGCACGATATTGTTTGAAAGTTTATTTTGCAAAATATGTTCTGCTTTTACTGTTATCAACTGTATTTACCACCTTTTATTATTTTGCAAAACAAATATATCAATAAATAGTCAAATATACAATATTTTTTTATTAAAAAATATGTGTAATTTAAAACTTGATAAATAAGTAGATATTAACTAATATAACCATAAATAAATCTAATAAAATATTCGTATTATGACAATTAAAACAGGCAAAGTTAAAATTTAACTTTGCCTGTTTATTATTTATCGCGTCTTTTTTTGCGTTGAGCTTTTGCTTTACGAATTTTATGTCGTTGCTCAATTTTACTTTTTTGAATCTTATCTTCCTTAATTGCTTGCTTAATTTTTTTCTTATACCCAGGTTTACGCTTATGCTTTACCTTTTTCACATAACCTTTAATCCTACTATCAACTTTATGTGTAGCAAAATTTAAACTTTCTCGACGATTGTGATGTTTACGTGCAACTAGCTCGCCATTTTTTATTTCAACAAAATCAAAGTGAATTCCAGATTTTTCTAATCCAGTAATGCGATTTAGTTCCTCTTCCCGAATTAAGGTTACTGCATGCCCTGATAGCCCATTACGTCCCGTTCTACCTATGCGGTGCACAACAAATTCTAAATCACGAGGAATTTCATAATTGATTACTAGACTAACGCCTGCAATGTCCAGTCCTCGCGCTGCTAAATCAGAAGCAACAACATACTGGTATTTTCCTGCTTCTACATCCCTAATGGTTCTCTTTCTTTCACGTTCAGTAATCCCACCATGAATTTTAGCGACCCTTAGGCCTTCTTGTTGTAAATATGTAGTTAATTCATCAACCTTTTGCTTCGTATTGGCAAAAACTAAAGCTAAATATGGTTGCCCCATCGTCAATAATTGATATAAAATTTTCTTTCGACTTTTAGCACCAATATCAATTAAATCATTCTTAATTGTTGGCGCAATCACTGCTGGATTATCAATTACGATTTGTTTCGGTTTTGACATATATTTTCGCAAAAAATTAGTTAATTTAACTGGGATAGTAGCTGAAAAAGCAGCAATTGTAGTATTTTTAGGTAATTTTTGTACAATAAAATCAATATCATTCAAAAATCCCATATCTAACGTCATATCTGCTTCATCAATCACAAAATTTCTTACATAGTCTAAAAATAAAATTTTCTTTTCCACAAAATCATATAATCTTCCTGGAGTTGCTATCACAATTTGTGGTCTTTTACTGCCAATTTTTTTTAATTGTCGCTCACGGTCCGTCCCACCAGCTATATGAGCAATTGATATGTTAAGTTCAGCAGCATCACGCAATTGACGTACCACCTGATATAATTGATCCGCCAATTCTCTACTTGGAGCAGTTAAAACAGCTTGCGTATAGCCTAAGCTTTCGTCAATTTCATTTAAAATTGGAATTAAGAAAGCATGGGTTTTTCCTGATCCAGTAACAGCTTGTACGACTGCATTTTTGTGTTCTAGCAAAACAGGGATTACTTTTTCTTGCACTTTTGTTGGCTCGGCAAAGTTAATATTACTTAGTCCGTTTTGAATTTTGGGTTTAATGCGATTACTTTTAAAAATATTATTCATGTGTTTTTCGGTATTCCTTAGTTACTTGTACCAGTTCAGCAAAAATTTGCTTTACTTCAACCATATCCTTAGCATTGGCTCCACTAGCTAAAGCATGACCACCACCATCGTGTTTAGCTGCAAGTTCATTAATAACTGGACCTTTTGAACGGTAATGTACTCTAAATGTTTTATCAGGTTTTTCTACAAAAACATTCCAAGCAATAATGTCCTTAATTCGCCCTGGTGTTGAGACTGTACATGAGGCTTCATTAAAATCAATCCCCAATTTAGTCAAGGTTTCTTGGGTTAAAATTGCATATGCAGCACCACTTGCATCAACTTTCATATATTCTAATACTTCAGCCTGTAGCTTAGCTTGGGCAAAGGTAACATCACTAATATTACGGGCAATTTCATTAATATTGATACCAGTTGCAGCTAATTTAGCTACCACTAAAAAAGTATGTGTCGAAGTTTCAGGATACATAAAACGACCAGTATCACCTACAATACCAGCATATAAAGGATAGGCAACTTCTTTAGTAAGTGGTAAATTTTGAGCAATAATAAAATCTGCCACTATTTCTGAAGCAGCTGGTGCTTCATCATCAACAAAACTTAAATCGGCATAAGGTTCAACATCTGGATGATGGTCAATTTTTATTAAAAAATCACCCTGATCATATAGTTTATTAGCAATTCTAGCTGTATTAGCTGTGTCTGTAGTAATTACTAACGCACCTTGATAATCACTAGCAGTTACTTTATCCATCTCATTGATCCAAATCAAGTCACCCTCATCATTTTCTCCTGCGCATAGAATCCGCTTATCAGGAAACTTAAGTTTTAAAGATCTGGCTAATCCAGCTTGTGATCCTAAGGCATCCGGATCTGGACTAGTATGGCGGTGCAAAATAATAGTAGAATATTGCTTGATTTTTTCATATATTTTTGGAAAGGTATTCATAATTTCTCCTTTAATCCTTCATTCAGTACTTTAGTTAGTTTACCAGAAAATGTAATTAATCCGAAAATAAGTCTAAATCAATATTTGTAAAATCCGCTTTAGAAAAATCGGTCACGGTTATCCCCAATAATCTGATGCCTGAACTTAAAAATGAATTAGCAAGTGGCATAAATAATTCTTTAGCAACATCATAAAATTCAAATGAATTTCTGCTTGCATGAGCTAATTTTTGTCTTTTGGTAATAGTTTGAAATTCATTATTACGAATTTTCAAAACTAAAGTATGAGCATAGAGATCACTTTTTTCTAATTTTCTACTTAAAGTTACAGTGTAATTACGTAATTTGGTCAAAGCCGTTTGTTGATCATAAATACAAGGTTCATATGTACGTTCAATTCCAATTGACTTACGCTTCTGTTCATCATCAGGAACTACTCTAGATGGATCAATTCCATTAGCATGAGCAGCCATTAGATAACCCAGCTTGTTAAAATACTTGATTAGAGTTCGTACGTTCGTTTGTTGCAAATCTTTTCCAGTATAGATACCCATTTCAGCTAATTTTGCTTGCGTTTTGGGACCAATACCATAAAAGTTGGTAAGCTTTTGTCTAGCTAGAAATTCTTTTGCTTCACCTGGTAAAATGACTGTGCGCCCGAAAGGCTTTGCATATTCTGATCCCATTTTTGCCAAAAACTTATTATAAGTAGCTCCAAAGGAACAAGTTAATCCGAGTTCTTGAACTATTTTTGTCTGTAATTTGACTGCAATTTCAACTGTTGATGTCAAACCCAACTTATTTTTAGTTACATCTAAATATGCTTCATCCCATGCAATTGACTGAACCATATCAGTAATTTCATACATCAGCTCGTGAATTTCAGCCGATACTCTATGATATTTTTCAAAATCCGGCTGCAAAAAAACTAATTTTTCAGCTGGTATTAACTGCAATGCCTTAATTGAAGGCATTGCTGAATGGACACCAAACTTTCGGGCAATATAATTAGCCGTAGCTACAACACCATGCCCATTATTTTGACGAGGGTCTTGCCCAATAACTAAGGCCTTATTCTTTAAAATAGGATTATCCCTCATCTCTATTGAGGCATAGAAGGCATCCATATCAAGGTGAATTATCCGGCGATGGGTATCATTTTTAGGTAATAATTCAGCCGTCACGACACTATTCATAAATCCAATGCTCAGTTGGCAAGTCAAAAATTTGCTCAGCCGCTTTTGGCCCCATCCGATATGGCAAATACTGCTCTGGTTTTTGTCCAGTTTCATTTTCTTTTGCCCAGGCAGATTCTATTGCATCAATGAACTTCCAATAATTTTTTAGTTCGCTCCAATGAGTAAAATTAGTAGAATCATTTACAAATACATCATGCAAAAGGCGCTCATAACCATCTGGAATCTCTTTTTGCTCTGAACTAGAAAATTGATAAATTAAATTTTGCCGACGGATCCCTAAAGCATTAATTTTTTTACCATTAATTGTAATATACACTTGCATTTCGGGATCAACAACAATAGTAATAATATTGGAATGTGCTTGACCATATATATTAGATTTTTGCTTTAAAACAATATCTATTTGAGTTTTCTTTTCCCGCATCTCTTTACCTGTTCTAAAGTAAATTGGTGTTCCTACTAGTGGGCCAGCAGCAAATTTAACTTCGCCAGCTACAAAGGTTTCTGTATTCGAATCTGCAGCAACATTCGGTTCTTGACAATAGCCAAAAGTCATATCACTACCAAGATATTGACCACGTACAAAATGCGCTGCAATTTCATTTTCATTTGGAATAATTAAGCTATTAAGTAATTCACCTTTGGCTTCATGAATGCACTTAGCAGTTAAAGCTTTAGGTTCAGGCATTGCCAGCAAAGTAATAATTTGAAAAATATGATTTTGCACCATATCTCTGAGTGCTCCCGATGTATCATAATAGCCACCACGAGCCTCAACACCCAGACGTTCTGCTAAAGTTATTTGAATATTTTTAATTGTTTCACTATTCCAAATATTATTAATTAAGGGATTAGTTAAGCGCATCGGTAAAATATTTTGAATCATTTCTTTACCTAAATAGTGATCTATTCGAAAGATATCATCTTCAGCAAAAGATGCTGTTATTTGTCGATTAAGCTCTTTGGCAGAGGTTAAATCATGACCAAATGGCTTTTCAACAACAATTCGGTTAAAACCATTGCCAGTTAAGTTTTGATCGTTAATGTGTTCCGCAATTGTCCCAAAAAAGCGCGGTGCCATCGCCATATAAAATATACGGTTACCTTGGGCACTATAATAGCCATCAAGCTCTTCTGCTAAATTCTTTAGTGTCACATAATGTTCAATATTCGTAACATCATGGGCTTGATAGTAAAAATGATTAACAAAGTTAGCTAAATTATTTTCATTAACTTCAGTATTCATTTCATGTACTGCATCTTTTACTTGTTCACGCAGATATTCATGCGACCATGGTCGTCTTGCCGTTCCGATAATAGCAAAATTGTCATGAATTAGACCTTGCTCATATAAATTAAATAAAGCAGGATAAAGTTTACGATGTGCTAAATCTCCACTACCACCAAAAATAATCATAATAACTGGGATATTTTTCATAGGAAATCCTTTCCAAATACAATACTTCTGTTAGATCTATTTTATAATAATTGGGTAAAATAAAAAGTGCCAAAAACGGCACTTTTATTTAATTTATTCTTTAGTAGAAGAATCATCTGCTGGCGATTTTTCTGAAATATCTTCACTAGCTGCAGATATTTTTTCTGATTCACCTTCACTTGGTTCACTTTCATTTATTGAATTTTCATTGTCTGAAGAATTAACTGGCAAAATTTGTTGTACTGCCATTCTACTAAAAGTTAAATAAATGCCATCAGCATCAATAATAACCGTGTTATCTTTAGTATTAACAGAATCAATTTTACCATGGAGGCCATCAATTAAAATTACACTATCACCCTTTTTTAATTGATTCATCATTTCTGCTTTTTTCTGTTGCTGCTTTTTCTGCGGCTTAATCATCATAAAATACATTAACGCAATAAGAACTATAAACGCTATAATTGTTCCCATATTGCCTATACCATTATTAGCTGCCAAAAATAAAGTATTCACTTTTACACCTCATTATTAAAAATATTACCACTTAATTATACAGAAAATATGTGCCAATTGCACTACTCGTTTGGAAGCGGCAAGCCTAATTGAAGATATGCTTTCTCTGTCACAACACGACCTCTTGGTGTCATTAATAAAAAGCCCTGTTGCAACAAATATGGCTCATATAAGGACTGAATTGTTTCAACATCTTCTCCTGTATTAGCAGCCAAGGTTCTAATTCCCACAGGACCGCCATGGTAATTTTCAATCATGACCCTTAAGATTTTACGATCCGTTTGATTAAGCCCTTCATCATCAACTTGCAATTGCTTTAAAGAATTTGTCGTGGTAGTAAAAGAAATTATTTGTTCACCTTTTACTTGCGCAAAATCCCTCACTCTTCGAAGTAAACGGTTAGCTACTCTAGGCGTGCCTCTTGAACGTCTAGCTAATTCATGAGCTGCCTGAGCAGCAATTTCAATCTTAAAAACGCTACTAGATCGGGAAATTATTTTTTCAAGTTCACTTATGCTGTAATATTGCAAATGCTCAACAATTCCAAATCGATCACGCAAAGGAGCAGACAACTGTCCCGCTAAAGTAGTTGCTCCCACTAAAGTAAAGGGTGGTAACGGTACATGCACGGCATGAGTTGTTTGTCCTTCACCTATAACAATATCGACATAATAATCTTCCATTGCTGAGTAAAGCACTTCTTCGATTGGCTTGGCTAAGCGATGAATTTCATCAATAAATAAAATATCCCCTGGGTCAAGGTCTGTCAATAAAGCAACTAAGTCACCGGCTTTTTCAATTGCTGGTCCACTAGTACTTTTTAAATTAACCCCTAATTCATTAGCAATCACAAAGGCGAGTGTCGTTTTACCTAATCCTGGTGGACCGTATAGCAAAACATGGTCGAGAGCTTCATCCCGATTTTTGGCAGCCTCTATATATACGGCTAATTCTTTCTTTACTCTATTTTGCCCTAAATATTCTTTTAAGGTCTGCGGTCGTAATGAAAATTCTGTCTGTTCCTCTTCTATTCCCTGGCTTTTACCAGACACAATTGAATTTTCTTTATCCTCCACCAGTTTCACTTCCTTTAAATACTTTAACTTATTATAGCAATAATTACTTCTTTAGTAGAAAAGCTAAGCCCTTTTTAATATATTGATCAGCCGTTGTTTCATTTTCAGCAATCAATTTAGGCGTGATCTTGTCTACTTCTTTTTTCGTATAACCTAAAGCAAGTAGGGCTAGCAAAGCATCATTTAATTCCGGTGAAATATTTTGATCAGCCGTTTGATCAATTCGTTGAACATAGTCACCTAATTTCCCCTTCAAGTCTAAAACTATCTGGGAAGCTGTTTTTTTGCCAACACCTGGAAATCTAGTTAAATATTTGACTTCGCCCTGCTCAATTGCTGCTGCTAATGAATCACTATCTTCAGCAGCCATAATTGCTAAGGCTGACTTTGGTCCAATACCACTAACACTCAGTAACTTTAAAAATAGGTCTCTATCTTCTTCAGATTGAAAGCCATATAAAGTAACACCAGTATCACGCACAATTTGCTCAACAAAAACACGAGTTTTTTGGCCTTCATGATAAGCAAATGGTGTTGGACTATAAATTTTATAACCAATATTATTAACATCTACCACTAAATAATCCGGTTTGATTGCCACAACTATCCCTAATAAATATTCATACATTATTAATTATCCTTTTTAAACATCTTACGCAACTCAGATTTGTGCCAACAAATAATCACCACATTGCCTTGCGCATCATGGTATGGATCCTTTGTTTTTCCAAGCGCAGTTAAAATTGCATTACATTCTGTAACCGTTAGTTTTTGGCGTCCGGTAATTTGCCGCTGGGCTTGCTTACCAGCAATTCTTGTAATTAATTTAGTTGTATCATTTTGATCAACATTTAAATACTCATCTAAAATTAAACGGACTTGACCTTCAACGTCTTCTTTGAGCCAAGTAGGATAGGAGCGCAATATAAAAGTGTTTTGGCCAAATTCTTCCAAATATAAACCAATTTCTTTAATTTGCTTTAGCTTACTCTTAATTTGAATAAAATCCAAACTACTAAATTCTAAAACTAAGGGACTTAATAATCCTTGCTGATTAACATTTTGATCAGTTAATTCCTGTTTTATTTTGGTAAACAAAATTAATCTTCTAGCTGCAACTTGATCAATCAAATATAAGTTATCATTGTTTTCTGCAATAATATAGGCACCAGTTTGACCAACAAATTTCAATTCTGGTAAGTTGTTTAAGAGGACTTCATCACCAATCGAAATAACAGTAGCTGCTTTATTTTTACTTGGAAAAGGACTAAGTTGCTTTTGCCTTGCAACATTTTTTAGCCATGTTGTTGTAATAACATAATAATCATCTTCTCGTGGTACATTTAAGTCAACATATTGAATTGCTTCATCGTGCCTTACTTCAAGTGGTTGACTTTCATTAACTTCATCAATTGTAGCTGTCTCACGCTTAGTTTCGACTACATTTTTATTCAAATTGAATTTTAATTGATCAACTAATGTATCTGCTTTCTTACTAATTAAATTTCCACTACCACTAGCTTGAACATCGCTTAACAATAATTTCTGACTAATTGTCTTAGTAATTAAACGGCATAATTGGGTTTCTTTAGACAGTCTAACCTCTCTTTTAGTTGGATGGACGTTAACATCAACCAATAAAGGATCAACTTTAATTTTTATAATTGCAAAGGGGTAATGCTTATCAGTTAAATTATTACCATAACCAGCTAGAACAGCTTTAACTATTTGGAAATTATTAATATACCGACCGTTTAATAAAATGGAAATAAAGTTACGGGTTGATCGCGTTATTTCTGGTTTTGAAATTAAACCCGTAATTTCAAAATCCTGGTCAGCCTCGTCTAATGAAATCATTTTTTCAGCTATGTTGCGACCATAGATGTTAGCTGCTGTTTGCTTTAAATTTCCGTTGCCAACCGTTTTAAGTAAAATGCGACCCTCATTTTTTAAAGTAAAAGCAATATGAGGATACCCCAGAGCTAAGCGATTAATAATGTCAACAATTTTCATAATTTCCGTACGTGGACTCCGTAAATATTTTAATCTAGCTGGAGTATTATAAAATAAATCTTTAACTGTAATCCTTGTACCCACTGCTGCCCCGGCTTTTTCTTGCAACTGTTTTACCCCAGCCGAAAATTCGGCTCGTTGCCCAACTTGACCAGCACTATCCGTTAATATTTCGACATGGCTAACAGCTGCAATTGAGGCTAGAGCCTCACCTCGAAATCCCAAAGTACCAACATTAAATAAATCACGCTCATTTTTAATTTTACTAGTTGCATGCCTAGTAAAGGCTAGATCAAGTTGATTGCTTGGAATACCACTCCCATTATCTTGAACAGTGATTTTTTTAAGTCCTGCATCAACAAAGTCAATTTGAATTTGCTTGCTGCCAGCATCAATTGCGTTTTCCACTAATTCCTTCACTACACTTGCTGGACGTTCAATCACTTCACCGGCCGCAATTTGGTTAGCTAAATTAACCGGTAGCTCACTAATTTGTACCATTGTTAATCGTTATCCTTTAAATCTTTTTGCCAATTTGCAACTAATTGCATCACTTGTAGTGGTGTTTGTTCGGCTAGATACAAGTGAGAAATTTCAGCTAAAATAGCTTGCTCCTTAATTGTCAAATCATTAGTCTCAGTTTGAGCAGCTTTGTTTTCGCTACTAGTAGCACTGGGTGCAGGTGTATTAAATAAATCAAGTTGGGTTGTGGTATTCAAACCACTACCTTGATTTTCTAAATGCTTTAATAATTTTCTTGCCTGCCGTAAAACTTTAGGCGGTAATCCTGCCAATTGCGCCACATGAATACCATAGCTTTGGTCTGCCGGCCCAGGTAAAATTTTATGCAAAAAAATCAATTGACCCTTTTCTTGGGTTGCACCAACATGAATATTCTTTAGCCGCGCTAATGTTTGTTCCATTGCTGTTAACTCATGAAAATGTGTGGCAAATAAAACTTTTGCTCCTACTTCATCATGTAAGTATTTGACAATCGCTCCAGCTAGTGCCATCCCATCATAGGTTGCAGTACCGCGACCAATTTCATCAAATAAAACAAGGCTGCGTTTAGTTGCATGCTGTAGCGCATCATTTGCTTCAGTCATCTCAACCATAAAAGTACTTTGACCCGAAATTAAATCATCAGCAGCCCCAATACGGGTAAAGATTTGATCAAATATTGGTAATTCAGCACTTTGTGCTGGTACAAAAGAACCAACTTGCGCCATAACTGCAATTAGCGCTAACTGTCTCATGTAAGTACTTTTACCAGACATGTTAGGACCTGTTATTAGTAAAATATCAGTCTCTTGGTCCAAATTAACGTCATTAGGTATATAAGAATTATCCTTAAGAACCTTTTCAACCACAGGATGCCTTCCTGCGACTATTTTTACATCTTGCGTTTTTGAATGAAAAATTGGGCGACAATAGTTATTTTCTTCAGCAATTTGAGCAAAAGAACAAAACACATCAAGCGCAGCTAATTGACTGGCCAACTTTTGTAAGGCACTAATATACTTTTTAATTTCTTCGCGTAACTTAACAAATAAGTTATACTCCAGCTCAGTTGATTTTGTCTGCGCTTCTAAAATCAAATTTTCATGTTCCTTAAGTTCCGGTGTAATATAACGTTCAGCATTAGTTAACGTCTGCTTACGTGTATACCGATCAAGTGGTACTTTTTTCTTGTTGGAATTAGTCACTTGAATATAATAGCCAAAAACTTTATTATAACCAACTTTTAAATTTTCAATTCCTGTCTTTTGCCGTTCATTCTGCTCCATCTCCACCAGCCACTGTTTACCATTATTCATTGCATCACGATAACGGTCAAGCTGACTGTCAACACCAGATTTAATTAATCCCCCTTCTGTAGTTAAAACTGGCGGTTGCTCAACAAGAGTGGAACTTATTAATTTAGCAGTTCCCTTCAAAGGATCAATTTTTTGAGCAAATTTTTGTAAAGTTTCATTGGCAGATGCTTGCAAAGCAGTCAAAATTGCTGGTACTGCTTCTAAAGAAGTGGCAAGCTGCAATAATTCACGCGCATTAACATTACCAAAGGCGATTCGACCACTTAATCGTTCTAAATCGTATACGCCCTTTAAACTATCACTTATATTAGCTCGAGTAAAATAGCCATCAATTAGTGCTTGAACCATTGCTTGACGCTGAGCCAACTGATCAGTTGCAATGAGTGGCCTTGACAGCCACTGTTTAAGTAGACGACCACCCATTGCTGTATGAGTTTTATCAAGAACCCAAAAAAGAGAACCCATCTTTTTACCAGTTTTAGCGGAAGCCGTTATTTCCAAATTTTCACGTACTGTATGTGACATTTGTAAATATTGACTAACTTCATAGCTTTGTGCTGCTTGTAAGTGGGCTAAACTACGCTTTTGTGTCTGCAACAAATAACCTACTAATTGTTTAACTGCTGCTTTTTCTGCCAAATTAGTTAAATTTTGTTGGGCGAAAGAAATTTCGGCATGTTCTTCACTTAGAGTAACTGGTTTAGACACAGTAATGTTAGCCTGATGAAAGAATTCATTTGCTTTTTCACTTAAATGTGAATTACAAACTACTTCCTTAGTTCGAAGCGACAAAAGTTCGTTGGCAACTGCCGAAAAAGTTAATAAGTGGGTGGCAAAAATTTCTCCAGTAGACAAGTCGCTGTAGGCAAGTCCAAAGCAATTGTGACTTGAAACAACTGAAGTTAAATAATTAGATTCTTTTGCATCACTAGGATTATCATTCATTAACGTGCCAGGCGTTACTAACTGCGTAATCCCCCTTTTGACCATACCTTTAGCTTCCTTAGGATCCTCTAGTTGTTCACACAAAGCAACTTTATAACCCTTTTCTACTAGCGTATCTACATATGAATTCACAGCCACATGCGGTACACCGGCCATCGGAATTGGATTATCCGTTTTATTCGAACGATGAGTTAAAGTTAATTCTAAAATTTGAGCTCCTTTAATTGCATCATCTTCAAATAATTCATAAAAATCACCGACGCGATAAAAAAGAAAAGCATCGGGATATTGCTTCTTAATTTTATAATATTGCTCCATCATTGGAGTTGTATTTGCGTTAGCCATTTAATCCTCTTCTTTATAGTTAATTAATCTTTATTATACGCTAAAATAATAAGCCAAAAGAAAAAAGACTGCAATTAGGCAATCTTTTATGATTTATGTTCCAAAATTCAAAGCTTGAATCATAACTAGGAAATCTGTCCCTCAATACTGTTAATATCATCCTGGCCATCCCTATGAACAGTTGCTTGAATAGCAGCTGTTATTCCCTTCACATCATCAAGCAAACTAAGACTCGGTGTTTCAGGGTGATTAATCACTTGCTCAGGTAAATACGGAATATGCATGAAACCTGCTTTAAGATTAGGAAATTCTTTATCAATCATATATTGAACTTGATACATAATATGATTACAGACAAAGGTTCCAGCAGTTGTCGAAACATAGCTTGGCAACCCTGCTTTGCGAATTTCTTTAACCATTGCCTTAACAGGTAATTGAGTAAAATAGGCATTTTGACCGTCTTTATGGATGGCAGTGGCAATTGGTTGATAGCCTTTATTATCAGCAATTCGCCCATCATCAAAATTAATTGCTACTCGCTCAGGAGTTAGAGCAAAGCGCCCACCAGCTTGACCAATATTTAAGACATAATCAGGCTCTTCTTTGACAATTGCCTCACGTACTACTTGAGCACAATCGCCAAAAACAGTTGGAATTTCTAACTTAATGATTTTAGCACCAGCAATCTCATCATCTAAAAGCTTGACTGCTTCAATTGCTGGATTAATTTTATCTTCACCAAACGGATCAAAACCGGTAACTAATATTTTCATTGTTTTTCTCTTTTCTAAAAATTAAAAAGCTAAGAAATACATTAAAACGATGTGGACAACTAACATACTAATGGCAATAGGAAACTGCTGTTTAATTACTCCTAATGGATCTTGCATCTCCATTAGAGCTACTGGCAAAGTATTAAAATTGGCAGCCATTGGCGTCATTAATGTACCACAATAGCCAGCGGTCATTCCTAATGATGCAACAACAACTGGTGAACCGCCTTGTGCCACAACAAAGGGAATTCCAATACCAGCGGTAATTACTGCAAATGCTGCAAAAGCATTCCCCATAATCGCTGTAAAAACAGCCATTGCTATACAATACAAACATACACCTAATAAGTGATTACCGATAGGAAATAAACCCGAAATTGCCTTAGCAGTAATTTTACCTACACCTGAAGCAGTAAACACTACACCCAAAGTAGCAAGTAATTGTGGTAACACTCCAGCTGAGCCTACCGAACGGACCATTCTTTGTGTATCTTCATAAACCGTTTTTGGACTTGATTTAGTCAAAACCATCGCTACAATTAGTGAAACGATAGTAGCAATGCCAATGCCAACCTGTCCACCTAATTTGGTAAACTGCGCAATCACTAATGCTAAAATTGCCAATAAAATACTAGGTAAGAAAATCCAATTACCAATACGCTTAACTGTTTGATTAGCAATTTTTTCATCAAGTTCCTTAATTTTACCAACTCGAACTTGTTTAAGAAGAGACAGTAGCGCAATAATTAATAAAATTCCACCATTTATTTCATTGGGTATCCATTGACCAGCTGCAAATAAAATTGCAAATAAAAGCCAAAAAAGACCCGTTCCCCAACGTGCAGGATTAGTTTTATCACGCCAGGATTCAACTGTAGCTGCCAAAAAGAACAAACCAATTAAAATATAAAAAGCTAACAAAAGATTATTAATTAGTATATTCATTTATTTCCCCTTTTTTATTTTTTTGTCAAAAGCATGATTGTAAAGTAAGCATAAAATATAACAAATCACAGCAATCGGAATAGTAATTAATACCACAGCTGACGTGCTAATTGGATATCCTAATGATTTCATAGTACTAGAAATTAACAATACACTAGATGAAGCAACAAATAAGTTTTGTGCAAAGAAATTACCAAAATTATCACTAGCAGCAGCTCTTGCTTTAATTTGATCAACTTCTAATTCTGTCATTTCTCCATTAACTTTGCCTGCAGCTTGTGCCATTGGATTGATCAACGGAGCGATAAATTGTACCTGCCCTTGGACAGAAATCCCAAATAAACAAGCAAGTTCACGAATAGCTGTATAAATATCAAAAATTCTTCCTGGTGTTAGATTTTTCATTTTTTGAATCAGATTAACTGCGGCTGTCTTAAGACCATGGCGTTCTGATATACCAATTGTTGGTAAGGTTAAGAAAAATAATGAGACCATGCGGTTATCAATGAAACCTTTCCCCAGAATTTTCAAAAAAGAAACAAAGTCAATTCCTGATACCAATGCAGTAACTAATGCTGCAATTACAACTACGGCAACCGTATCTAGTCCTAAAGCAAAACCTATACGATCACTAGGATGCCAAGTAAACTCAAATATTCCATTATTTTTTGTCAAATTGGTTTCAGTCAACTCAGTTTATTCTGATAACAACTAAATGACTGTTTTATTAATATGGTTAAAACTCCTTCGGATTAATCAGATGACCTTTAGCAATAGCCCCATAAAACTTTCCTTTAATTTTAAAGGCATCCCCATAATTACAAATACTTGTACCGCTTTGTTTACCATAACGATTATAAATTTTTAGGGTTTTCGTTCGCTAATCATAATAAACGCCAGTCACATTTTTAGCAGTAACACAATAAGGCTTAAACAGCATAAAAATCGCAACTGCTAACTTTGGTCCTAATTGCAAACGCAAACTAGAAGCTACGCCAAAACCATTTATCCATTTTCCTTTTATCATTATAAATGTATGTCAATTTCACTTCCTTGAACCTACACAATCTGTTTTGATCACATTGAATCGCTTTACCTAGACAAGTTGTACGGTCGAATTAGAGCATAGGATAACTGATGTCAAAGGTAAAAAATAATTAGCTAATAACAAAAAGGAACTGTTCCGACCAACAGTTCCTTTCTAAATATCGGTTATAAAATTACATCATGCCTGGTGCACCAGCAGCAGCATTTGGATCAACTTCTGGCTTATCTTCAGGTATTTCTGCTACAACTGCTTCAGTTGTTAATAATAAAGCAGCAATTGAAGCAGCATTTTGCAAAGCAGTACGAGTTACCTTAGTTGGGTCAATGATTCCAGATTCAACCATATTCTCCCAGTTGCCATCGGCTGCATTGTAGCCAATTTCTAATTCTTGACTCTCAAGTTTATTCAAAATAACTGAGCCATCTTCACCGGCATTTTCAGCAATTTGACGAACTGGAGCAGTCAATGCCCGCAAAACAATGTTAATTCCAGTTTGTTCATCAACACTGTCACCCTTCAAATCCTTAACAGCACTCTTAACATCTACTAAAGCAGTACCACCACCGGCAACATAGCCTTCATCTACAGCTGCCCGAGTTGAATTTAACGCATCTTCAATCCGGTAGCGACGCTCTTTTAATTCAGTTTCAGTAGCAGCACCAACATGAATAACAGCTACACCACCAGTTAATTTAGCTAAACGTTCTTGCAACTTTTGTTTATCAAAGTCAGAAGTAGTCTCAGCGATTTGTTTTCTAATAGAATCTTCACGATCCTTAATAGCATCTTCTGAACCAGCACCATCAACAATAGTGGTTGAGTCCTTAGTAATTGTGATACGCCGTGCTTGGCCTAATTGATCAAGTGTAGTATCTTTTAATTCAAGACCAAGGTCTTCAGTAATCACTGTACCACCTGTTAAAGCCGCAATATCTTGCAATTGTTCTTTACGACGATCACCAAAGCCTGGTGCCTTAACAGCAACGACATTGAAAGTACCACGAATCTTATTCAAGACCAAAGTTGGTAAAGCTTCACCTGAAACATCATCAGCGATAATTAATAAAGACTTACCTTGTTGTACAATTTCTTGTAATAGTGGCAAAACATCTTGAATATTCGAAATCTTTTTGTCAGTAATTAAAATGTATGGGTTGTCTAAATCAGCTTCCATCTTATCATTGTCAGTAACCATGTATTGTGACAAGTAACCACGGTCAAATTGCATTCCTTCGACCACAGAAAGCTCAGTTTCAATACCACGTGAATCTTCAATGGTAATAACTCCGTCATTGCCTACTTTTTCCATTGCATCAGCAATCAAATCACCAACTTCTTTTGAAGCGGATGAAACAGCAGCAACTTGAGCAATTTGCTCTTTAGAAGAAACTGTATGACTAATTTTATGTAATTCATCAACAACAGCTTTCGTAGCCTTTTCAATTCCGCGACGAACACCAACTGGATTAGCACCAGCAGTAACATTCTTCATCCCTTCGCGAATAATAGCTTGCGTTAAAACAACAGCAGTTGTGGTTCCATCACCAGCAATATCATTAGTCTTTTGAGCAGCTTCAGCAACAAGCTTAGCACCCATATTTTCATAATGATCTTTTAATTCAATTGCTTTAGCAATGGTCACACCATCATTAGTAATATCAGGATTACCATAAGATTGTTCTAAAACAACGTTTCTTCCTTTAGGACCAATTGTTGCCTTAACTGTATCAGCTAATTTATCGACACCCTTTAATAGAGAACGTCTTGCATCTTCAGAAAATTTAATATCTTTTGCCATTTTTCTTACTCCTTAATTACTTAACAACTGCCAAAATATCTTTTTCATGAAGGACTAAGTATTTTTCACCTTCGTAATTAACGTCAGTGCCTGAGTACTTATCGTAGAGCACAATATCACCCTCTGCAACAGTCATTGGAATTTTACTACCATTTTCAGCATAGCTGCCTGCACCTACAGCAACAACTTCACCTTCAGTTGGCTTTTGTTTAGCATTAGAAGCAAGGACGATTCCGCCTACAGTTTTTTCTTCTTCTTCTTTAACTTTTACGATCACGCGATCACCTATTGGTTGTAACACGTTTGTCCCTCCTAAATTCAATTTAATATCTTTAATTTTAGTCATTAGCACTCAAATTAGCTAAGTGCTAACTTATAATTATGATAATAACCCCTTTTTGTTTAAAATGCAAGAAAAAATTAGCACTTTTTCAATTAAAGTGCTAATTTGTTTTAATCACTAAGTCTACCTAATATTTATGCGGGCTACTTCTTATCACTTTCTAAAAAATAAATTAATGTTTGCAATTCAGTAGCTAAATCAACATTTTGTATTCGTATTCCGCTCGGAGCTGAGAGTCTGATCGGCGTAAAGTTCATAATTCCTTTAATACCTGCTTCAACCATTTCATCTGCTGTTTTTTGAGCTGTATTAGAAGGAACTGTTAAAATCGCAATTGTTATCTGTTGGTCACTCAGTTGCTTTTTAAGCTCACTCATATCATATACAGGAACGCCGCTTAAAATTTTGCCTGTTATTTTTTGATCTATATCAAAAGCACAAGAAATTCGAATATTATTACTTCGCTTAAAATTATAATTAAGCAAAGCATGTCCCAAATTACCAACTCCTACCAAAGCCACATTGGTTAAAGTATCTTGATTCAATATTTTTTTAAAAAAAGTCAGTAAGCTTTTTACATCATATCCATACCCACGCTTACCTAATGCACCAAAGTACGAAAAATCGCGCCTAATTGATGCACTATCAACTTGAACAGCTTCAGATAATTCAGTTGAGGAAACTTTCTCTTTGCCAGCTTCATTCAAGATGATTAAGTATCGATAATAAAGCGGCAGTCTTTTTGCTGTCGCCGTGGGAATTTTTATTTTTTCCATTTATTACAAAGCCTCCAACTTAATTATGCTAGCAAATTTCATTTGTGAATTACTCATCAATTATTTATTATTTTACCTATAAACTAGTGTTAGTTGCAAATATTTTTCACAATCTTTTAGATTTTAACACAACAAACACTACTTATCTAATTATTTTCAATGCCTCAAAAATCAACTATTAATTTATCTTGCTATATTTTGAAACAGACCATAGTCACTTTTAACTCGCTTCATATGCTAAAATAGTTTTTAGGTGAAAAATATGATAATTGCACAAGGACACGATTTAGAAAAACAATTTGGAGCTACTACACTATTTAAAAATGTCAATTTTTCAATCAATTCAAATGCAAGAATTGGCTTAGTGGGCTCAAATGGGGTAGGTAAAACTACTCTTTTAAAAATTATGACAGGTGAAGAAGAAGCTACACACGGTGAGTTTATTGTTAATAAAGCAATTGAAGTGGGCTACATCGCTCAAGAAAAAGCTTTAAATGAAAATAAAACCATTTGGGACGAATTACTCGGTGTTTTCTCTTCTTTAATCGAAATGAATAAACAAATGCAAGTAATGCAACAAAAAATAGCTGAACATCCTCAAGATAGTCAACTTTTAAAAAAATATGATCAATTACAATTTGATTTTGAGCAAAAAGGTGGCTACAGCTATCAAGCTGATATTAAAAGTATTTTACATGGCTTTAATTTCCCAGAAGAAACTTGGTCTAAAACTATCAGCAACCTATCTGGTGGAGAAAAGACCCGCTTAGCCTTAGTCAAACTACTTTTACATAAGCCCCCCCTACTTCTACTTGATGAGCCAACTAACTATTTAGATTTAAATACGTTAGATTGGCTAGAAGCATTCCTTAAAGGTTACAATGGAGCAATTTTAGTAGTTTCACATGATCAGTACTTCTTAGACCATTTGGCCAACCAAATCTTTGAATTACAATTTGGCCAATTAACAGCCTTCAAAGGTAATTACTCCGATTACGTAAAACAGCGTCAATTAAGGGATTGTCAGCAAGAAGAGGCTTACGAAAAGCAGCAAGAAAAAATTAAAAAAGATGAAGAATTTATCCAAAAAAATCTTGTTCGCGCCACAACTACTAAAAGAGCCCAAAGTAGACGTAAACAACTCGAAAAAATCGAGCGCATTACTCCACCAAAGCATAAAAACAAGGTCAAAATTAATTTCAAAAGTGATCGTCCCTCTGGTAAAGAGGTGTTAATCTTGCATGATTTATCAATTGGTTACCCTAATAAGGTCATGGTTAATAATATTAATCTGCAAGTTAATAAAGGCGATCGCATTGCTGTTATTGGACCTAATGGCATAGGTAAATCTACTTTACTAAAAACTATTATGAAGAAATTGCGACCTAAGACGGGTTCCATTAAATACGGAGCATCGCTTGATATTGGTTATTATGATCAGGAATTACAATTGCTGGATTCTAGTAAAACTGTGCTGGATACTATTTGGGATTGCCACCAAACTATGCCTGAACGTGATATCCGTGCTGTTTTGGCTAGTTTTTTGTTTACAGCAAAAGATATTGATAAAACGGTCGGACAACTTTCTGGTGGACAAAAAGCAAGATTAACGCTAACCGTTTTGTCCTTAGAACATAGTAATTTCTTATTGATGGATGAGCCAACTAATCATTTAGATTTGGAAGCCAAAGAAGTGCTTGAGCAAGCTTTACAAAAGTTCGATGGTACCTTACTATTTGTCTCACACGACCGCTACTTTATTAATCAATTAGCCAATAAGATTGTTGAAGTTAATCCTCAACAGGCAACAGTCTATGAAGGAGATTACACTTATTATTTAGATAAAAAAAATAAGCAACTTAACACCACCAAAATTGTGCCTAAGCTAGACAATGAAGACGCACAAAAAGCCACTAAATTATCTTACCAGGAGCAAAAAGTAAAAGACTCACAAAAGCGTAAACTACAGCGACAGGTTGAAGAAATTGAAGTTGAAATTGATAATTTAGAAAGACAACAGAAAACAATTCAGAGCGAAATGGCTGATCCGCTAATTGCAACTGACTTTAGCAAACTTGGACCTTTACAAGAAGACTTAGCAGCAATTCAAACTGAACTAACTAAAACGAATGAGAAATGGGAAAAGATCATGATTGAGCTTGAAAATTTTTAAAGTTAATAATAAATTTAATTTAATATTAACTTTAACATTAGAAAGGAGCGTCAATGGAGTATCAAGTAACTAAAAATATAAGTTTAGCAGCATTAAAATCTTTATATGAAAGTGTCGGTTGGACTTCATACACTGTAGACATGCCCTCTTTAAAAATTGCTCTTGAAAATTCCCTAGATGTTATTGCAGCCTTTGATAATCAACAATTAGTTGGCTTAATTCGAGTTGTCGGTGATGGTATTTCGATTATTTATATTCAAGATTTATTAATTCAACCTAAATATCAGCATAAAGGAATCGGTTCTCATCTAGTAACACTAGTCTTAAAAAAATACAAAAATGTAAGACAAAAATTATTATTAACCCTTGATGAACCTAACACTCGTTCCTTTTATCAAAAATGTGGTTTTATGTCCTGCGATCAAGGATCATTAGTAGCCTTTTATCGTGAATATTAAAAAAGTTGACTTCTTTAATAAAGAGGTCAACTTTTTTAATTCAAAATCTAATCAGCATAAGGTAATTCAAGTGAAGGATCGGCATTCAGCGCTAAATCAGCAAACTTTCCTTCGTTATATAAGTTATAGGCAGCTGCACCAATCATGGCTGCATTATCACCACACAATTTTAATTCTGGAAGAATAACTTTCAAGTCAAAGTTTGAAGGAAGTTGCTTAATTTCTATCTTCATCCGATCACGTAAACCTCGATTAGCTGCAACTCCACCGCCCATAATGAAAGTTTTAGGATGATATTGCTTAATTGCGCGTACTGTTTTTTTGGCTAAGACATCAACTACTGCTGCTTGAAAACTAGCCGCTAAATCATACTTATTCAAGCTCTGATGAAGCTGATCTGCATGGTGACAGGTATTGATAAAGGCACTTTTCAGACCAGAAAAAGAAAAGTCGTAATTGTCATCTTCCATCATAGCTCGCGGAAAGTTAAATGTATCTTGTCCCCGATGCGCCCACTCATCAATCGTCTTACCGGCGGGATAATTAACACCCAGCACTCGACCAATTTTATCATATGCTTCGCCTACAGCATCATCGCGCGTATCACCAACAATTTCAAAATGGGTTGCGTCCTTCAACAAAACAATTTCAGTATGTCCACCAGAAACTTGTAAAGCAAGTGCAGGATAATCAATTTTAGCAGTTAATTGCGCAGCCATGATATGACCCATAATATGATCAACGCCAATCAAAGGGATACCAGTTGCCATTGAAGCTGCCTTGGCAGCACTGACGCCAATTAAAAGTGCACCAACTAAGCCTGGTCCATAAGTTACAGCAATCGCATCAATATTCTTCCAAGTAACCTTTGCCTCTTCTAAGGCCTTTGTGGTGATTTGACTAATCACTTCAATATGGTGTCGACTAGCAACTTCAGGAACAACGCCACCAAAGCGTTGATGGCTTTTAATTTGAGTAGCCACCACCATACTTTCTACTTCACAACCATTTTTAACTACTGCAGTTGAAGTTTCATCACAGGAACTTTCATAAGCTAAAATACGGACTTCTTTTTTTCTATCCAAATTTAAATCCTTCCCTTTGTTAATGCCTTAATTCCAAAATCATGCCCAGACCATCTTGCTGAACATCTTGATAATAATTCGCGTGTACAAATCTAACTCGAAAGCCTAAACTTTCATAAAGCAGACGTGCCCTTTCATTGTCTGCCCTAACTTCTAAACTAATCAAGTAACATTGCTGCTTTTTAGCAAATTTAGATAAAAGTTGGATTAGATATGTGCCCAAACCATGATTTTGCCATGCTGGATCGACTGCTAAATTAGTAATATGCGCTTCCTTACCTTGTAGCCTTATTCCAGCTAAAGCAATTAACGCTGTTTCCTTGTAAACCAGCAAATAGAGCGAGTCATTTTTACACAATTCAGCTTGAAAAATTGTGCTATTCCATGGTAAGTAGCCTTGATAAACCCTGCTTTCCAGTAAAAGTATCTTAGAAAGGTCACTTAGTTGAGCTGGCACTATTTTTAAACAATGGTTGTTCATTTTAAAGGTAAACGCCTTAAAAGCAAGTCCGTGCTCTGAATAGAATGCTTGGCTAAACTTCTTCCACATACTTACTATCTGGGCCGAAATCTTGCCCCGTCTTTTTGTGCCAGTCTACTTCTGCTTGCGTTCGGCGCAGATAATTAGGTAATAATTTATCTGGCTTGACTGTTTTTTCAGAATTTGCTAATCGCCCAATAAGACCCGCATGAATTTGATTTTGTTGCATTGAGCCGTAACTGTATGGTACATCAATGTTTTTAATTAATTCTGCCTGTTTTTCAAAACCTGTACCCACAAAAATAACTTGCTTAAGTTTATGATCGACAAAATAATTTTTAATTTTCGTTAGTAATATATCAATATGATAATGACCATCAACAATTACATTAGTCAACTGCTTATCTGCATTTACATACGCACCAGCAAAGAAATTGTCATTGCGCGCATCAAGACCAGCAACAATAAGAGTTTGGGTTGCGTTACAACTTGCCGCTAATGCCTGTAGAGTTGAAACTCCAACCACTTCTTTTTGTAAAATACTGGCGAACATTTTTACTGTAGTTACGCCAATACGTAATCCCGTATATGATCCTGGTCCAAGCGCTACTGCGAAACGATCAATATCTTTAAGTTCCAAGTGATTAGACTCTAAAATATCTTTAATCAATGGATCAAGATGTTCACTATGATTGCGCTCATCAATTTCATTTTTTTCAACTACAATTGTATCATCTTGATTTAAGGCTACACTTAAATTATTAGTTGCGGTTGACACACTTAAAATTTTCATTTTTAACTACTTTACCTTTTTCAAATTATCGATTAATCTTGATGCGTGAAATTGCCATTAAAACAAAGTAAACCACTATCATTTGAACCCAGGGAACTATTATTTCCATTGGTGCTCGCTGAACTAATGCTGCCTTATAGTCTACATTATAGAGAAGATGAAGCCATAAGGTATTCATACCAACGTTTACAATAATTGAAACTAATAATACTGCAACCACAATTCGCCATATTTTTACTGGCTTTTGATAAAAGAATAAACCATAAATAAATGGACCTACCATTGCACTTAGTGTAAAGCCAATAAAAAAGCCCCCTTGATTGCCAAATAATGCTGAAGAAACCAAATCAGCAATTCCACCTCCAGCAGCACCCCAAACTGGACCAAACATATAACCTAATAAGACACTACCGATAAAACCTAGTCCAATATGAGCTAAGCTAGTTCCAATAGTAAAGCGCTCAAGAATAATTTTCATTGCAACTATAATGCCCAACAAAATCAAATCGCGCAATTCGATCTCTAGCATTTTTTTTATTGGCATTCACAGCACTTTCTTTCCATATTTAATTTAGTTTTTTATAAAAAAGCATAAATTATATTATAACTTGCGCCATAATATTTCACAAACTGATTTGTCATTTCGATCTTGATCACTAATTGCATGATATGACTTAATCTCTGTTTCATGATCAACAGTAGTTATACATGAATATGGTAGATCACCATAACGGACTTCTAAATTAAACTTAATGTCAATTACTTTCGCTACATGCTGCTTTAAAAATTCCCGATCAAACATATCAATAAACCAATTAAAATAGTGCCCATTGGTCATATGATGATTAGTATCTAAATCATCATAGCACACCCGATACTGCCGCTTTTTGTCATACTTTGCTTGAACTCTTAATCGGGGAAAACGTGGCAATTTTTTCAAAAAAGGAATACCAATTTCGGCCATCATTTCTTGATCAGTCGAAACTAATTTACGCTTTTGTAAATCAAACAAAACCCATTCACTTTCTACATTAATTAGTTCATTTCCTTTTTGATCACTGAAAAGATAATTTCGATATTCTAAAAAGCGGTTATAGCCTACCGGTTCAGTCGAGACAATAATTTCTTCGTTTGGTTTGGGTAAGCGATTAATTTCGATATGATATTGCGTTACCACCCAGCCAAGTCCCTTTTTAGCTAAGGCATTAGTACTTGCAATTCCACTACTTAACTGATGTTCGGAAACACTCATCATTAAATCAATCATTGCCGGTAATTTTAAATTTTCATTTTCATCACATTCATAAAATTCTACTTGATGTTTTTCACTATATCTCATTTGATCTACCTATAATTTTTCTTGATGGTAACGCTCATATAATTCGTTTTTAGATACATTATTTGTGGTTGCAACTTGCTTAATAGCTGATTTTTTGCTTTCACCTTGACTAACTTGTCTATCTACTAATTCAATTAACTCAGGCCATGTTAATGATTGGGGCTGGTCAGAATTTGGCGATATCAAAATCACAAATTCTCCTCGAGGAGTATTCTGCTTAAAATAATTGGTCACTTCTTCAAGTGTACCACGTATAAATTCTTCATGAATTTTAGTTAATTCACGTGCAACGACAATTTTACGCTCAGGTGAAATAACAGTCTTCATATTAGCTAGTGTTTTAGATAAACGATGCGGTGCTTCATAAAAAATTGAAGTTACATGTGCAGCATTCATTTGGTTAAAAAATGGCTGTTGCTCACCTAATTTCCGTGGCAAAAAGCCATAATATGTAAATGGCTGTGCATCAAAGCCAGATGCAATTAGAGCTGTTGTAAAAGCTGATGCCCCAGGCAAAGGGATTACTGCAATATCATTTTCAATGCAATGCTGTACCAAAATATAACCTGGATCAGAAATGACTGGCATACCGGCATCGCTAATCTCAGCAATTACTGCTCCTTCTTTCATCATCTTAACTAATTCTGGTGCCCGTTCTTGTGAATTATATTTATGAAAAGCTAACATGTGATTGTGAACACCAATTTTTTCTAATAAGATTCCACTAGTTCTTGTATCTTCTGCTGCAATATAATCTACATTTTGTAAAATATTTTTTGCTCTGATTGTGATATCTTCTAAGTTTCCAATAGGAGTCGGTACTAAATAAAGTTTACCTTCATCTTTATCATAACTACTTTGCCGTTGCATCTAATCTATCCTTTACCGTGATTTCTTTTTCTCACCAAAATTGTCGAGAATATCTAAACAAAACATGCAATCTGAACTAGGATCGCGATGCGAGCCATAGTACATATTACAAATGTGATAGCCTGAGTTATAAATTTGCCGTAACGATTCTAAACCACTTTGATTTTTGATTGAACCATTATTGGCTGCATTTAGTTTATCCATCTTTTCACGAAGTAATTGATTTTCCACTTTTAGCTCAGTATTTTCTTTAAGTGTATCTAAAATACTGTTTTCTAAACTCTCAATTGTCTTAGTCATCCTGACCATTGATTCATGGAGTTGTTGTAACTTTGAATAAGAATCCACCATCTATACACCTACCGTTTCCATTGCAAAGCCAGATAATCAAGAAGATTACGAAAATTAACATTACTACAACGCATTTGATCTATTTTAAGGAGGTCGTTTAGCATTTTGCCACCTGACTGCAAATTACCACTATCAATATCTTTTTGGGCTAAATCTTTTAATAAAAACCATAAATAATCTTGTTTTGCTCTACTTTTGACTGTATCAGCAAGTTGATGGGCGCTAACTAAAGCTAGTGGATTTTGTTCCACCATTTCTTCGTAAAAATATTTGCCCAACTTTGCTAAATTTGTTGTATCATCAAGTTCTTCAAGCTCATTTTGACTAAAGCCTTGTTCTATTAGTTTTTCGTTCCTATCAGTATTTTGTGAATTAGGTACAAAATTGATTATTTGCGTGCGCGATTTAATTGTTGGCAAGATTTGATTCACATTATTTGCGATTAAAATTGTAACTACCGGTGCAATCGGTTCTTCCAATAAATTAAGCAACGCATTAGCAGCGGGAAGAGATAATTTTTCAGCTTGATTAATAAAAAAGAACCTTATAGGGCTCTGAACTGGGCTCTTAGCTAGTTCTTCTTTTAAAAAACGAATTTGATCAATACTTAAACTTTGCTTATTTTCAGGTTCAATAAGTAAAACATCAGGATGATTACCTGAAATGATTTGCTGGCAATTCTTGCAAGTTCCATCCGGCTTTTCCATCCCAGTGCAATTGGATAAGCAAGCAAGCCAATAGGCTGTATTTACTGCTTCTTGTCCATTGATATCTATAAACAGATAACTATGGCCTAATTTCCCTTGTTCATAAGTACGCCTTAAGAAAGCAACTTGCTTTTGAGCGGGATTAGTAATATCAACTAGCATTTAAAATTTCTTAAATTCTTCTACTGACAACACAAAACACGTTGCACCGCCCACAGTAATTTTAACTGGTTGCCGGCTCACATCAAAACCAGTCATCATCATATTAGGGTTCATATACTCTTCGCGTGCTTTTGATTCATCCTTAATGATGCGCAAAACTTTTTTAACACGTTGCTCATCAACTCCAATCATAAACGTAGTATTTCCTTCGCTTAAAAAGCCCCCGGTAGTTGATAATTTAGTAACTGGAATACTTTCCTTAACAAAGGCATGTTGTAACTTATTAGCGTCTTCTTTTTGAACAATTGCAATTATTAGTTTCATTATATTTAATCCTTTAACAATTCTTTTGGTAAACTGTTTATAATAATTTTAGCACAAGCCTGTACCACTTGATTAAGTGGCTTTTGCGCATCAACTATTTTGATCCGTACAGGATTTTCTTGAATAAGTTTCAGGTAACCATGGTAAACTTTTTGATGAAAAACTAATTCTTCTTGATCTAAGCGATCCACTTTTATTGAACGATTTTTTACAATTCTAGCTAAACCAACTTTAGGTTCGATATCTAAAAAAATTGTTAAATTTGGTTCAATTTTACTAGTAGCAAAATCATTAATTTCTTTAATAGCAGAAATTCCCAGATTACGGCCAACCCCCTGATATGCAAGTGAGCTGTCCACAAAACGATCCGAAAATACAATTTTTCCTGCTTTAAGAGCTGGAATGATAGTTTCTGCCATATGCTGACTACGAGCTGCTGCATATAGCAACGCTTCTGTTTTGGCACTTATTTTTTCATTGTCGGGATCTAAAATGATCTGCCGAATTTTTTCTGCAATTTGTGAACCGCCTGGTTCACGTGTTACTAGATATTGTGTTTTGATGAGTGGCGCAATTTTAGCGACCACATGTTCTAAAACTGTACTTTTTCCGGCCCCATCTGGCCCCTCAAAACTGATAAAATAACTTTTCATAAAACTCTCCATGAGTCTATTCTACAAGAGTTTGTTCTATATGAACACCCTAACGTACTTTTAATTTAAACAAAAATAAAAAAGTCCTATAATCAAGGACTTTTTATTCTGAAATCGCATTGGTAAAACCACTAAATCTTGTGTTTCGGTGCCGTGCCTCGTCATACAAAAAAGCATATTTAGCAAGTAAAATTTTCCCTGCAACTATATTATTTTCTGACATATCAAGCGTTGTTGCATCTAAACTTTTTTCTACTGCAATTTCGGCTTGTAATTTTTCAATAGTAGTTATTAATCGCTGATCGCCTAATTCTTTAACTTTATTTTGTGACATTAAATTGATGTTCTCCCTTGTACTGCCCGCTTTAAAGTAATTGAATTTGCATACTCAATATCACTACCTACAGCAAGACCTGCAGCCAAACGTGTCACTTTAATTCCAGCCGGCTTAATTAACTTTCCAATATACATCGCTGTTGCTTCACCTTCTGGCGTTGAGTTTAGGGCTAAAATCACTTCTTTAACCTGGTCTTGTTTTTGTAAGCGAACAATAAGCGATTTAATGTTGATTTCTTCTGGACCAATCCCATCTATTGGCGATAAAACACCATGTAAAACATGATATAAACCGCTATATTCGCCCATTTCTTCAAAAGCCATGACATCTTTAGGTTGTTCAACCACCATAATCGTTGACTGCTCACGCTCAGAATTGCTACAAATTACACATGGGTCGTGCTCTGTGATATTGCCGCAAATCGAACAACGATGCAATTTTGCTTTAACTTCATTTAGTGCAATACTAAAATCATGAACATCATCATCAGGCATATCAAGTGTATAAAAAGCTAAGCGAATTGCTGTTTTTTCACCAATTCCGGGCAACTTCATATAAGAATCAATTAAATGTGCAATTGGTGTTGGATATTGCAATTAAATCATACCCTTCGTGTACTTACCTAAACTAGCTTGTGTAGCCTCATCAATTTTTGTTAATCCCTTATTAACTGCATCAATCACTAAGTCTTGTAACATATCTGGATCATCTGGATCAATGGCATCTTTGTTAATTTTAATCCCCTTTAAGTGGCGATCACCACTAAAGGTGGCCACAACTAAATCATCAACCGAGCTACCAGTAAATTCTTGCTCAGTGAGATTTTGTTGTTCTTGCGTCATTTGCTCTTGTAACTTTTTAGCTTGTTTCATCATTTGTTGCATATTCATGCCACCAATTCCACCAAAACTAGGTCTTTTACTCATCTTTTTCTCCTTTATTAATCTTTTATATTTACTGCTTCACCAAATAAGTCTTTGGCTTTGGCAACAACTTCAATATCAGTTTTATCCTTAAGTTCACTTAATTCTTTACTACTATTTTTGGGACTAGCAGTCTGCTTTTTTTTATTTGCCAGCTCTTGCCGATGGCTTTGTAAAAATTCACTGCGAACAGTAAACCAATCCTTATCTGGGACTAAAACAATTTCATAATTATGTTGCGTCGACTTGGCAATTTGATTAGTTATTATTTGTAATAAATCTTCATCTGAACTTGCTTTTTCAAACCAAAGGGTATACTTGCATTTCATTACAACTTGGTCTGAACTCGCTGCTACTGGCTCTAAGACCTCAAGAACGGCTCTTTGTGAAACACCTAGAACCGACTGTAAATCAGCCCAAACATCTTTAATTGTCTGCAAATCATGTTTGGTCGCATTTTCCAAAACATGATAAACCCGTTGCCGATTCTGTTGGCTAGTGTGCCCACTCTTTTTCGCTCTTTTTACGCTTTTAATTTCTTTGACTGGCTTGCTCTTTTTCGTCACACTATTATTTTCACTATTAATATGGTAGACTCGGCTACTATTAATGCTAGTTGTAGTCTCACTTAAGGAAGATACTTTTTGCTTTAAAACGACCATTTGCTCTTTTAAAGCATGAATTTCTTCGCTTAATTTTTTTTCAGAATTAGTGCTATTCGCTTCACCTAAGCTAGTTTGACTAGTACTTTCAACTATGAATACTTCAAGTGGGATTTGTTGCTGATTGGTATATCTCAAATTAGTCAAAGCATTATTGGCAAAAACTATCAGATCAAAATAGCTATCTACTGTAAATTCTTTAATTTGCTCAATGAAAGTTTCACTACAAAAATTACTATGATCATCAGTCCCAGTTTTGAGCACTAACAAACAGTTAGTTGCCAAATCAATTAACTCATCTAAAATATTTTTTGAGCTGGCACCCTGTTGTAACTGCTTATGGGCAAGTTCTATTGCCTTAACGGCATCCTTATTTAAAATTGCTAATAAAATTTGTTCAATCGTTTCTCTAGCAGCAAAACCTGTAATTTCTAAGGCAGTAGCATATTTTACTGTATCTTGTTCATAACTTAATAATTGATCTAAGATACTTAATGCATCCCGCATACCACCATCAGCAACTTGAGCAATCACCTTTAAAGCTCGATCTTCATATTTGATATTTTCTTGCTCAAGAATATACTTCATCCGTTGCTTAAGATCATGATTAGTAATCCGTTTAAAATTATAACGCTGCGTTCTAGAAATAATGGTAGCAGGAACTTTTTGCAATTCGGTTGTTGCCAAAATAAAAACTACATGCTCAGGTGGCTCTTCCAATGTCTTCAATAGTGCATTAAATGCCCCCATTGATAACATGTGAACCTCATCAATAATATATACCTTATACTTACCCTGCGTAGGCGCATATTTTACTTTATCACGAATCTCACGAATTTCGTCAACCCCATTATTTGAGGCAGCATCAATTTCCATGATATCAGCCATAGCACCCTTATCAGCAGCAATACAATTAGCACATTCATTGCAGGGCTCGCCATCTTGGAGATTAGTACAATTTAAAGCTTTGGCAAAAATTTTTGCACACGAAGTTTTCCCTGTTCCCCGCGGTCCAGCAAAAAGAAAAGCATGCGAAATGGTACCACGCTTAATCGCGTTTTTTAAAGTATTTGTAATATCTGCTTGACCAACTACACTGCCAAAAGTTCGTGGTCGCCATTTGCGGTATAAAGCTTGATAAACCATTGATAATCTTCCCTAGTAAAAAACTCTTAACTCTTCGAAAGAGTTAAGAGTTTGTAAATGTCTAATAAAAGGCACATGTCCAAGCAACCTTAGTGCTGCTACCTTCCGGTCCTGACACGCTTTGGAGGTCGAACATTGCCCATAAAGTATAATAACTTATTTTACTAAATTTTTCCACTAATTTGCGGAATCTTTTCCGATTTCCTGATCATTTTTTAAAGCTTTTTTGGCTAATTTTTGTTTCCGGCGAATTGCCCGGAAAAAATCCTTTAACATTTGACTAGCTTCTTCACGGTATAAGCCGCGAATAACCTGAGGATGATGATTAAATTTACTAATGCTAAACAAGTCAATCACACTGCCTGCCGCACCAGCTTTAGGATCCAAGGCGCCAAAGTAGACGCTTTTTATTCTGGAATTGATAATTGCCCCAGCACACATTGGGCATGGTTCTAGTGTGACAAACAAGCTACAATCGATTAATCGCCAAGTGTTTAGCTTAGTGCATCCCTGCCTAATTGCCATCATTTCAGCATGTTGCGTAGCATCTTGATCAAGTTCGCGCCGATTATACCCGCTACCAATAACTTGACCAGCTGGATCCACTAAAATTGCACCAATAGGAACTTCACCTTTTTCTTGCGCTTTATTTGCTTGCTCAAAGGCTAATTGCATGTACTTTTTCTTTTCTTCACTTGAAAAAGACATTAATTATTCACCGCCTGCAAAATGTAGTAACCTTTGTCTCGGTCCAAGATGGTGCAATTCCCAAAAGTAGCCTTTAAAAGCTTGTGTGCACTAGGTTCACCTTGCTTTTTTTGGATGACAACAAGAATTTTGCCATTTTTAACCAGGTAATTTTTAGCACCCGATAAGATGCTGGTAACAACACTTTTACCAGCACGAATTGGCGGATTAGTCACAATTAGCCCAAATTTTTTGTCATTCGCTATTTTCTCATAAACATTAGACTGATAAATTGCCACATTGCTTATTTGATTCATGGCGGCATTTCTCTTTGCTAGCGCCAAACCGCGCTCATTGACATCAATCATCTCCACAGTTTGCTCTGGCCAAAATTTCGCAGCAAAAAGGCCCAACGGACCATAACCTGCTCCGACATCTAAAATTCCTTTAGCGGGAAAAGAAACTTGGGCCATCTGCTTAATTAAAGCACCTGAACCATAGTCGACCCGCATTTTTGAAAAAACACCTGCATCCGTGGTGAATTTTAGATCTATTCCAGCAACATGATAGTCAACTATGTGCTCATCATGGTCCGAAGTCGGATTAGCCACATAATACATTTGATTTTTTTGCTCAGTCATAATTTTCTCGTTTCCTAAAACAGTCTGTCCTAGATAATTTTAGCGAACACAATGCTTTTTGCAAATCGATTTACTTAATCATTAATAAAAAAATTAGTTGACTCATGGTTCTAGCCCTAAGCAAACTAGCTAATTTTTAATTTTTTTCATGAGCGCTAATTGATGCTTTTTTCCAGTCCATGGATCATTATAATAAAGTCGTTTCTTAAATATCCAGTTAATGTTAATGCGTGATTGAAAAAAACATCAATTCCACTAACCTAAACTACGACTAAATAGGAATGCAAAAGCTTATTCTTTATTGCTGTTAAACTTACCCCAGTCCTTACTTTTACCGTTTCAAACTCAAACATCGTAATTGTTGTTAATAAATAGTAGCCAAGGTCGCTTTTTCATTTGTTTACGCTTCCTATTTATCTAAATTACTTACATTATAAAGCAAAATCAATAGTAATTGTAGCTATGTAAATAAAAAACGTAATTTTACCTTTTGCTCAAATTAATCTATATTACTATATTACGTATTGTTATTTATAAACATTAGTTATACAATTTTAAATAAAAACTTTTTAAGGAGAAATATTAGGATGATAATAACTATTGACGATAAAAATATATACAGAAATATACATTTATTGCTTTACATCATTTTACTTGTACTGATTGTGTTCATGTTTATTTTTTTAATAGGTTTCATTATTGATCATAATACAAACTATGACCGCAACAAATTATCTATAAAAATTAAAAAAAGAACTGTTGCTAATACAATTGGAGGAGGACAAGAATATTACCTTAGATACTGGATATGGCAAAGAAAAAAGAGAAAAGCAATAATCTATCTACTGTCTTCAATGACAAGAGACAAATTTTGTTATCCTAATAAAGCTTGGAGAAAGGCTGGACTAGTTAAATTCCCAGGCCGAAGAGAATGTTGGATTAATGCATCCGATTTAGATCCAAACTGTTTTAATAATAATGATTAATCCAAAAACGCGTATCTGCAATTCTGATGTAAACCCAAAAATTAGGACAGTGTAATAAAATTTAATTAAGGACTAATTCCCGATTTTCAATCAGACTTAGTCCTTTTAGTTTTGCTTTGATTCGTTGCCTGTTATAGTACTGATATATTTTTGAATTGTTTCTTCCAGTTCGTTTAATTGGGCTTCAAAGCCATTGAACATTTCTCGTTTGAGTATGCCACAGAAGCTTTCCGTCAATCCGTTATCTACGAGTTACTCTTACCCAACATGGACTGTTCGATTCCATTAGCCATACTTGAAACTTAGATGCTGGTTCTGCCAGCCTTAAACTGTATGAAAGAAAGATTAGGACTGCAGGGCAATTGCCTCTTGCATACAGCCATTAACAATAGACGACAGGTAAGTCTTATGACCATTGAGCTTGAACTAAGTTACCCCTGAGTACCACTTATGTTCTAGGTAAATCGCGATAAAATTACGTTTGATCAAATCGGACTTAATTGGACCTTATTGCCGCGATCCTTATCTTTATTCTTCAACGTGTAGTAATAATTACTGTGGAATAAACACAGAGATTAGGATTGGCATTCATAGCAGCAAGAATAAAAGCTATGCTGAGTTTAAGTTCACGCCAATGACGTAAACTATGATAGATTTTTCAAGGAGTGAAAAATGATAAAAGTGAAGAAAGCTGCTTAAGCGCTATATCCGTACTAGTTGCGTTGACCATTATCAGCTGTTAAAATGGCAAGAGCCGTAAAATTAACAATAACACTTCTGCTAAAACCACTCAACAACAGAAAAAAAGAATGATCTAAAAGTTAGAACATAAAAAAACAGCGTAATCTCAAAAACACTGAAATCACGCTACTTTTTATTAACTTGTCCAGTCGGACTATAACTATTTCAAAGTTACAGAAGCGCCAACTTCTTCAAGTTTAGCCTTAATGTCGTTAGCTTCATCTTCAGAAACGCCTTCCTTAACGTTCTTAGGTGCGCCATCAACAAGATCTTTTGAGTCCTTAAGGCCAAGTCCAGTAATATCACGGACAACCTTAATAACCTTAACCTTTTCTTGGCCTGCACTAGTCAATTCTACATCATAGCTTGACTTAGCTTCAGCTTCACCAGCAGCACCAGCTACAGCAACTGGAGCAGCAGCTGAAACGCCAAATTCATCTTCAATAGCCTTTACAAGGTCATTTAATTCAAGAATTGAAGCACTCTTTAAGTCTTCAATAATCTTTTCAGTATCTAAAGCCATACTTATGTATCCTCCGAAATTTTAATATTTAGAAAAAAATTATTTTATTTATTCTGCAGATTCATCCTTTGAATCAGCAACAGCTTTAACAGCATATGCGAAATTGCGCACAGGTGCTTGTAATACAGAAACAAGCATTGAAAGCAAGCCTTCGCGACCTGGGATAGCAGCAAGAGCCTGGATTTCTTCTTTAGAAGTTATCTTACCTTCAAGCATACCACCCTTAATGTCAATAACATCAAAGTCCTTCTCATACTTAGCAACAATTCGAGCAGGCTCAGTAATATTATCTGCATTATCAGTGTAAACAACAGCTGTTGGTCCAACAAAAGTGTCTTCAAGACCTTCAATGCCCGCCTTAGCAGCCGCACGTCTTAAGTAAGTATTCTTAATAACCTTCATCTTAACATCATTAGCACGAAGTTCTTGACGCATGTTGGTAACTTCTTCAACAGTTAAGCCAAGGTAATTAATCACCAAAACAGCTTTGGCAGCTTTAAGTTCTTCAGCAAATGCATTAACAAACTTTTCTTTTTCAGCAATAGCAGCTTTACTCAAACGAATTCACCTCCATCAAATTCATTAATAAATTCCATAAGGCCTAAAAACTCCATGCCAAGCAAGACATGGAGTTTTAAAAATCTTCATCATCTTCTGGCCTCGGCGGGAAATTAAGGCACTAGACCACCCGCGTCTTAGGTAGAATTTACTTTCAATAGTATAGCAGGCTTGCATTGTAAAAGCAAGCTATCAATTATTTTTATTCTCAATTAGTTCAAATAATTCACCAGAAACCTTATAAATTACCCAATTGGCAATATTAACTATATGGTCACTAATTCTTTCAAGTAAACGAATAATCACAAAGTAACTAGCTGAAGCAACGGCAACGTTGGGATCTTGTTCAACCCCATCAATAATCATTTTTCGGGCTTTCTTATAATCATCATAAACTTCTTTATGACCTTCAACCATTTCACGCGCAGTCTTTTCATCTTCTTGCACATAAGCTGTCAGAACCTTAATTAGCATTGAACGCACCTGATGAGTCATCCGTGAAATAATTTCTTCGACTTCTGAGATACGCGGATTACCTTTAACACGTACAGTCTCTACCGCTATACTATTAGCATTCTCACCAATTCTTTCAAGGTCTGTAGTTGCTTTAAGAATACTAATTACTACCCGAAAATCAGTTGCAACTGGTTGCTGCAAGGCCATTAAGTCTAAAGCTTTTTTTTCAATTCTAATTGCTTCTTTGGCCACTTCTTTATCTTCTTCAATCATTTCTTGGGCCATCATTTTATCATGGGCCACAAATGATCGGGTTCCTTTGTCAATTAAATCATTAACTAGTACACCCATTTCCATAAATCTGGTATTTAATTTTTTTAGTTCATCTAAAAATATTTCATGCATAAAAACTTACTCCTATATATTAACCGAACCGACCATTTAGATAATTACTAGTAATTTCTTTTTTAGGTGCCAAAAACATTGCTTCAGTTGAGCCAGATTCAATTAATTCACCATTCATTAGAAACGCCACTTGATCTGAAACGCGACTAGCTTGTTGCAAGTTATGGGTCACCATAATAAAGGTGTACTTTTTCTTTAATCCCATTAGAGTTTCTTCAATTTCTGCACTTGAAATTGGATCTAATGCGGAGGTCGGTTCATCAAGCAAAACCACTTCTGGTCTAACTGCCAAAGCACGAGCAATACAAATTCTTTGTTGCTGCCCACCAGAAAATTCTTGAGCATTTCGCTGTAAATTATCTTTAGTTTCTTCCCAAATTGCAGCTTGCTTTAAACTTTCTTCAACTCGCTGCTCAATTACAGTTTTATCTTTAACTCCAGCTACTCTCAGACCATAAGCTACGTTATCAAAAACTGAAAACGGAAAGGGGGTCGGCTGTTGAAAAACCATCCCAACTTTTTTTCGCAAAGAAACTAAATCAAGATGAGTATGATAAATATCCTTATCTTCTAACAAAATTTTGCCACTAATTTTAATATTATCGATATCATCATTCATGCGATTTAAGCAACGTAAGAAAGTCGACTTACCACATCCAGATGGACCAATTAATGCTGTTAATTTTTGAGCTGGAAATTTTAAAGTTATTCCATGTAAGGCTTCATATTTTCCATAGCTCAATTTAACATCTTGTGCTTCCATGACATTTTTCATACGCTTGCTCCTTTAGCCAAAACTACCTTGAATATACTTTTCTGTGATTGAGCCCTGCGGATTAGTAAAAATATTAGAGGTGGTGTCATATTCAAGTGCATGGCCTAAATGAAAGAAAGCTGTATATTCACTAATCCTTGATGCCTGCTGCATATTGTGTGTAACCATAACCATCGTATATTTTTCTCGCAACTGCTTTAACGTATCCTCTAGTTTAGCTGTTGAAACTGGATCTAATGCACTTGCTGGTTCATCCAAAAGCAAAATTTCAGGCTTTAGGGCAATCGCCCGCGCAATACATAACCGCTGCTGTTGTCCACCAGAAAGGGCTAATGCGCTTTGGTCTAATTTATCCTTAACCTCATCCCACAGAGCAGCTGCCCGCAAACTTTCTTCAACTAATTGTTCCAAAGTAGCTTTATCATGCTGCCCGTTTGCTTTTAAAGCATAGATAATATTATCTTTAATTGATTTGGGAAAAGGATTAGGTTTTTGAAAAACCATTCCAATTGTCTTACGTAATTCATAAACATTAATCTTCTTTTGGTTCACATCAAGATCATGAAAAATTATACTACCATCAACTCTAGCAACCTGATCATTCATGCGATTAAGTGAACGTAAAAATGTCGATTTACCTGATCCTGAAGCACCGATAAGTGCTGTGATTGTATTTTTTTTAAAGCCCAAACTAACATCAAACAGTTTTTGAATTGTACCGCCATAAAATACACTCAAATCTTGTGTATAAATAGCACACTCGTCTTCATCAAAAGTTTTAATATAGTTAGGTTGATTTTGCCAATTTTCCATAGAAGTTCCTTATTTTATCTTAGCCCCAGTTAATCGTTTATACAGATAATTACCTAGTGCCCGAGCACCAAAATTAAATATAATTACCACAATTACTAATAGAGCGGAAGTAGCTGCTGAAACAACATTTACATCTGGAATAATTCCTTCTGTATTAACTTTCCAAATATGAACAGCCAATGTTTCAGCGGGACGCATTACGTTTAAAAAACTAGTTGGGCTGAACATATTCCAGTTTGAATAGTCGACTGTCGAGCCACTTTGACCTGCTGTATAAATTAAAGCTGCTGCTTCACCAAAAACACGTCCTGCACTTAAAATTACTCCAGTGATTATTCCGGGTAAAGCGGCAGGAATTACAATTCCTCGAATAGTTTTCCAATTTGATAGTCCCAAAGCCCAACCTGCTTCACGTTGGGTCTGCGGTACACCTTTAATTGCTTCTTCAATATTACTTGTTAAAATTGGTAAATTGAAAAAGGTTAAGGCAAGCGCACCAGAAATAATAGAAAAACCTAACCCAAATTGCACTACAAATACTAAATAACCAAATAAGCCAACAACTATCGATGGTAAAGAACTCAAAATTTCAATTGTAGTTCTAATTAATTGCGTTAGCCAATTATTGGCTGCGTACTCGGCAAGGTAAATCGCTGCCCCCAGTGCAATTGGTAGCGAAATAATTAAAGTTAATAGTAGCAAATAAAGTGAATTAAACAGTTGATCTCTAATTCCTCCCCCAGCTTCAAAAGAAGAAGAACTGGAGGTTAAAAACTGCCAAGATAAGTGTGATATCCCTGAAAATATAATATTACCAATAATACCAATTAATAACAAAATTACGATGGCAACTAAAAAATAAATTACCCCGGTAGCAATTTGATTATTTCTTTTTGAATTCATAATAACACTAGCCCTTCTTTCCAATTAAGTGTACTAAGAAATTGAAAAATAAAGACATCACTAATAACAACAAAGCTAATGACCATAATGCATTATTAGGTAAAGTTCCCATTACTGTGTTACCCATTTGACTGGTTAATTGACTAGTTAAAGTAGCTGCTGGGCTAACCAAATTAAACGGCATCAATACAGCATTCCCAATTGCCATTTGTACAGCTAGTGCTTCGCCAAAAGCCCGAGCCATTCCAAATATAATTGCCGTCATTATTCTACTTCTTGCCGCCCGTAAGACAACATGATAAATAGTTTGCCATTTAGTTGCTCCTAAAGCTGCTGATGATTTACGTAGCTCTTTGGGCACCGCTTTAAAAGCGTCAACGGTAAGTGAAGTAATCGTTGGCAAAACCATAACAAATAAAACTAAAGTTGCAGTTAAAATACCAAAACCAGTACCACCAAAAATTGTTCTAATCAACGGTACTACCACCGTTAACCCTAAAAAGCCATAAACAACAGATGGAATACCAACTAACAGTTCAATCACAGATTGCAATAAATTTGCCCGCTTATGAGAAACATATTCTGTCATAAATAGTGCTACAGCCACTGAAAACGGGGTGGCAATTAAAGCTGCTAAAAGTGTTACTGCAAAAGAAGTAACAATCATCGCCGCTGCCCCGACATGATCTTTTCCTGCACTTGGGTTCCAATCAGATGAAAATAAAAATTTGAATATATTAACTTTATCATTGAAAAAAGTAGCTAAGCCATGACTACCAACAAAGCCAATAATAGCAATAATTAAAATTACAATTAAAATAATTGCTAAAAAGGTCAACCCTTTCCCCCAGCGTTCTTGTCGAGTTTCTTTTGATGGCTTAGTCAGTCGTGCTACATCAATATTTCTGGGATCGATTCCCTTAAATTTAACATGTGGAACCTTTTGCGCCGAGATTGCTTTTTCAACAACCTTTTGCAAATCCTGTTCTTTTTTTACCATAGTTAATTCCTTATCTTTGAAACTTTATTTTGACTGTCACGAACAACTTTCATTTCATTTATACTTAAATAACCAATTTTTGGTACTACTTCTTTTTGTACCTTTGGGCTCAATACGTAATCAATGAAGGCCGCTGTTGCTTTATTAGGCTTGCCCTTAGTATACATATGTTCATATGACCATAATGGCCACTTATTGGAAGGAATATTCTTATTATCAGGCACAACATGATTAATACTTATCTTTTGAATATTTTGATCATTAGCGTAAGGAAAGGAAATATAGGAAATTGTTCCTGGGGTAGAATTAACAATTTTTTTAACACTACCATTGGAGTCTTGTTCTTGTGAATTGACTGCATCTTTACCATTAAGTATTAGATCCTCAAAAGTTGACCTTGTCCCACTACCACGCGAGCGGTTAATTACAATGATTGGTAAATTTTTTCCGCCAACCTCATGCCAATTTTTTATTTTACCAGTAAAGATATCAGCTAATTGTTTTTTTGACAAATTCTTGATGCCCACAGCTTTATTAGCAATTGGAACTATCCCCACTATTGCTACAGGGTAATCCTTTAATTTTTGGGCATCGATTCCCTTTTGTGTCTCAGCAAAAACATCTGAAGTACCCACTTCAACTGCTCCTGCTTGAACCTGGCTCAAGCCAGTACCTGAACCGCCACCTTGTACAACAATATTACTATTAAGGTGAGCCAGATGATAATCATTACCTGCTTGCTCGATGAGCGGTTGCAAGGCACTAGAACCAACTATAGTGATTTTTTGACCGTTTTTGCTGCAACCAACTAAAAAAAGCGGCACTAACAAACAGCAGGCCAGCAGTTGGACAAAATTACTTTTTCGCATTATAAATTCCTCAATTAAACATTTTAATTTCAATTTTAGTTTATCAAAACTTGAGCAATCAACCAATCATAATTACTTAAAATTAAGTAAAAAAAAGACAACTTGCTAAGCGGCAAAGTTGTCCTTATTATTTATTCAAATTAATCCAAATTTAGTGGATCCAATTTAATTCCAGGGCCAAAAGTTGCAGCAACTGCTACACTCTTAACATATTGCCCTTTGGCAGCTGATGGACGCGCACGCAAAATAACGTCACGCAAAGCATCAAAGTTTTCAATCAATTGTTCATCAGTAAATGAAACTTTACCAATTGCAGCATGAATCGAAGCTTGACGGTCAACACGATATTCTACTTGACCAGCCTTAACATTCTTAACTGCTTTTTCAACATCCATTGTTACAGTTCCGGTCTTAGGGTTAGGCATTAAACCTTTAGGCCCTAAAACTCTACCTAAGCGACCTACTTTGGCCATCATAGTTGGGGTAGCAACAACAACATCAAAATCTAAGTAACCGTTTTGTACTTTTTCTACCAAGTCATCAGAGCCAACTTCATCAGCTCCAGCTGCTTTAGCTTGCTCAGCTTGAGCACCTTCAGCAAAAACAATCACTTTTTGCGTTTTACCGGTACCATTAGGCAAAACAATTGAACCACGAATCTGTTGATCTGCTTGTTTAGGATCGACACTTAAATTGTATGAAACTTCAACTGAAGCATCAAAGCCTGCATATGAAGTTTCCTTAACTAGCTTCATTGCTTCAGCGACTGAATACAATTTCTTTGAATCTACTTTTTTAGCAGCTTCTAAATATTTTTTACCATGCTTTGGCATGTGATTTCCTCCTTAATATGTGGTCAAGCAAGCCTAAGGCTCTCCCACCTAAATTGTTATAAATAACAGGATTAGTCTTCGACTTCGATACCCATACTTCTAGCAGTACCTTCAATCATCCGCATAGCAGCTTCGATATCAGCAGCATTAAGGTCCTTCATCTTAGTTTCAGCGATTTCCTTAACTTGATCTTTAGTAACCTTACCAACCTTCTTGGTGTTAGGTTCGCCAGACGCCTTATCAATTTTAGCTGCTTGCTTCAAAAGTACTGGAGCAGGTGGAGTCTTAGTCACGAATTCAAATGAACGATCTTCGTAAACTGTGATGACTACAGGGATAATCATGCCTTTTTGATCAGCAGTTCTAGCATTGAAGTCTTTGGTAAAGCCAACAATGTTAATTCCAGCTTGACCTAAAGCAGGACCAACTGGAGGAGCAGGTGTTGCAGCACCAGCTGGTATTTGTAATTTGACAACGTTAATAACTTTTTTTGCCACGGTCAAAACCTCCTTGATTCCGTGTGCGGTTAAAATGGAAGAGTATCTACTCTTCCTCCCACAATAATAAAACTACGTTAATAGCGTAACATCGTTTAAGTTGATTTGCAATAATTGAGATAATTTTAACTGATTTTCTTTACCTGATCATAATCTAATTCAGTTGTAGTTGCCCGGCCAAACATATCAACCGAAACAAAAAGTTTGTACTTATCCGGTTGAATTTCTGTAATTTTACCTTCAACTCCATTAAAAGCTCCATCAATAATGGTAACTGTTTCACCAACTTCAAAATCAATTTGCGGACGCTTGGCTGGTTCACCCTGTTGCCGCAACAGACGATTCACTTCTTCATCAAGTAATGGTGATGGTTTAGATCCCCCACCATGAGAACCAACAAAACCAGTGACATTAGGGGTATTTCGTACAACAAACCAACTTTCATCTGTCATAACCATTTCCACTAATACATAACCTGGAAAGATTTTTTCTTCAACTTCTTTTTTCTTATCATTAACTTTTTCAATTTTCTCTTGTTCAGGAACCATTACCCGAAAAATATAATCCTGCATCCCCATGCTTTGTGCCCGTGAAAGCAAGTCAGATTTAACTTTGTCTTCATATCCAGAATACGTATGCAGAACGTACCATTGTTTTTTAGTTGTTTCAACCATTATTAAAATTCTCCTTTTATTTTTGGCAAAGAAAAAAACCTCTGCACTAGAGGTCTCTTTAATTATATGCATTATAACACGATTAGCAAATCTATGCCATTACATCACTATTTGTGTCAAACTGCTAAACAATAAGTCTAACAAACCTAAATAAGTGGCAAACAAAATTGAAGTAACAATCACAGTTCCCGTATCGTGACGATTCTGCTTGGCAGATGGCCAAGTAACCAGTTTCATTTCTTCAACAACACTTTTAAAAAACTTAATCACTACTTCTTACCTCGTTTCTTTATGTAAAGTCATTTTACTGCAATGCTTACAAAATTTATTCAATTCAAGTCGCTGAGTGCGATTTTTACTTGCCGTGATTGAGTAATTACGCGAGCCACAACGGCTACAAGCTAAAGCTGCTTTTTTCACTGCCATAATCTCACTTCCAAACTATTGTATTTTAGCAAACATTTTTTTCTTAAGCAATTAATTTAATACTTCTACGCCATTTAGCTATTTTAACCTAAAACTAAGTCTAAGTACTAATTATTAGCAAATTAATTAATTAAAAATCTACTTTTTAAGATTTTCAGTTAAGAATAATTTTATTTTTTCATCACCAACATTTAAAAAATAAAGCATGTCTTCCTCAGCCTTGATAGCATCTCTGCCATCTTTTTCCAGCAAATAATCCCAGAGAACATCTCTAACGGAAAGTTCCAAGTCGCTCCAATCAAATACTTCTTTCATTGGTTGGTTTAATAAAGTTGATTTGCTTAACTCCTCTGTCATCTTACATACCTTTCCACATATTTTCTAAGGATTCATTATACATCTTTTTATTTAGTAGTCACTATTACAATAAATGGTAACGCATCTTTTGCGCCAAACGAGACTTAGCTCTTATAAGAGATTTTTTTTCAATCTTTAAATTGGCCAATACTTCTTCTTGCGGCACAATTCCTAAAACAACTAACAAAGCTATCCCTTCTAAATCTGATAAATGATCAATTATCTCGGCTAATTGATCATTTAAAGGAACTTCACTTGGACTAACTTGATTTACCTGTAAAGGACGCAGCCCACTGGCAACTGCCTTTTCAATCGAGATCGACTGGGTAAGAGCACGTCGACGATAGGCATTTTCATAACGAACTAATGTTTTAGCATGATTAGTCAATCTGGTCTTATAATAACTGGCAAATTTACCTTTGCCGTCGACGTAGCTAATCGCTGATTGATAACAAATAAAAAGTGCATCTTGTTCCCAATCCTGTTTGTCATAGCAGCGCAAGTAATATTTGTTAATAATGCTATTAACAAGTGGTTGATACCGAATATACAATTTTTTCAGGGCATCTTCTTTGCCATTCTTAACTTGGTTAATTAAAGTAGCTTCTTCGGCTAGATTGTCCGTAAACTTCTGCATTTTCTTATCTCCTTAATTTTTAATTTTTGAATGCAGAATACGTAGTTTTTAAAAAGATAAATAGCGAACTTTAGTTTATTGTTCTCATGATTTTTCAAAGGCTTTTTTACTAGCCACAACCATTTTCCCATGTGAAATATTAGCTGAGTTTTACTTTACAAAGTTCTAAAATTAATTACTCGTATTGTCCTTGTATATTCTTTGACCTTTTAAATAAAAAACTCCTAGCTGTCAGTTTTTAATCTGACAGTTAGGAGTTTTTTCATTACAACATTATTGTAAGGGATTCCGACTATTAAGCATTTGATAAAGCAAGACACCAGTAGCAACACTTGCGTTTAGTGATTGAACTTGCCCAACCATTGGCAAAGTTAACATTTGATCCATTTGTTCCTTAAGTAAGCGTGAAATGCCCTTACCTTCATTGCCAATAACTAAAACAGTTCTACCATTACTATTCCATTTACGATAATCTGTCCCCGTCATATCCGTACCAAATAACCAATAACCTCTTTTTTTAAGCATTTGACTAGTTTGAACTAAATTATTTACTCTAGCTACGGGTACGTGATCAATGGCCCCAGTTGAAGTTTTAGCAACGACAGATGTTAACCCAGTAGCATGACGTTTGGGAATGATAACTGCATCAACCCCCGTTGCATCAGCTGTCCGCAATATTGAGCCCAAATTATGGGGGTCTTCAATTGAGTCCAACATTAATAAAAATGGCTCACGTTCTTGACGTTCAAATTGATCCAATAATTCATCCAAAGCAGCATATTCAAAGCTAGCAATCGTCAAAACTAACCCCTGATGGTTAGCTCCTGCTACTAAACGATCCAATTTACTTTTTGGAACAAGTTGCACAATTATTTTCTTTTTCTTAGCTAAAGTGTATACCTCATTAGTTAAACTTGCTTGTAGATTTTCTTGCAAGAAAATCTTATTAATTCGATCAGCATTTTGCGTCTTTAAAAAATCTAATCCTGCATGCTTGCCAAAAACAAAATCTTTTTCATTCGAATTCATAATTATCAATACCACCATTCTCTACGGTTTCTATACACCATTTTGTTAATTCATGAATGCGTTCGTTTTTATCTAATAATTTCAAATAACCCCAAACTGCCTCAAAACCAGTAGAGAGCTGATACGTAGCTAAACTTGTATTTTTAGCTTTAGTATGTGCTTTAGCATTGCGTCCTCTTTTAAAAGTAGCAATTTCAGCTTGAGTAAGCAAATTATCATTTTGTAATTTAGTAATTAAGGCTGCTTGTGCTTTAGCTGACACATAATAAGTTGCTTGGCGCTGTAAAACCTGTGGTTTAACAATTTGACATTTAATTAAATGTTCACGAATAGCAATTTCATAAACAGCATCCCCCAAATAAGCTAGAGTCTGACCATTAAGCGTATCCGGATTTATTTTTTGCTCAATTAAATTTTTCTTAATCACGTCTCCACCTTGTTCCTTGCGGAGTATCTTCTACAGTTATCCCCATTGCTTTCAACTTATCCCGCAACTCATCACTTTTTGCCCATTCTTTATTTTTTCGTGCTTGTTCTCGTTGGGCAACTAACCGAACTATTTCATCATCATCCTGTTTTTTAACTGTGGTAAGCAATTTTTTAGTACTAATACCAAAAATTCCTAACCAATCAGTCAACAATTTTTGCGCATGCTTTAAGGCTTCTTTATCTACTTTTGCCAAACTAAGATTAGCATTAAGTATTGGCAATAAATCATAAATCGCTGCTAAAGCATTTTGAACATTTAAATCATCATCCATTGCTTTAATAAAGTTACGCTCTGTTTGAGCAATAGCTGCTTGAACTGCAGGCGACTTGTCACTTATCGAACTGTCATTTAGCCGATATGCCAGATTTACCAACGTATTTTTAAATTTTTGCAAAATATTCTTTGCTTGCTCAAGATTTTCAGTTGAATAATTAATTGGTCGCCGATAGTGAACACTTGCCATAAAAAAGCGCAATACCTGGGGATCCGTTGTTTTCAACAAATCGTGTACGGTTACAAAGTTATGTAACGACTTAGACATCTTAGCTTGATCAGCTCCAACTGTTACAAAACCATTATGCATCCAATAATGCACAAACTTTTCGCCAGTAGCAGCTTCACTTTGCGCAATTTCATTTTCATGATGAGGAAATTCTAAATCTTGACCACCACCATGAATATCAATAGTATTACCTAGATATTTAGTCGACATTACTGAACATTCAATATGCCAGCCTGGCCTCCCTAAACTCCAAGGTGATGCCCAAGCAATTTCATCAGCTTGCTTTTGTTTCTTCCAAAGGGCAAAGTCAAGTGGATCTTCTTTGCGCTTTTGTTCGGCCACATTAACGTGTTCAGAAGCACCTGCTTCAAGTTCAGTAATATTTTGGCTGCTTAAAGCACCATAATTAGCAAACTTACGGGTACGGTAATAAACGTCACCAGCAGATTCATAAGCATAGCCTTTAGTAATTAATTGCTGAATAAATTTAATAATTGCCGTAATTTCATTTGTTGCACGAGGATTTAGCGTTGCTGGCTGGACATTAAGTGCGGCCGTATCTACACGATATGCTTCAATATAGTGCTGAGCTAAAGCCGATACTGAGATTTTTTGCGCCCGTGCCTCATTAATCATTTTATCGTCGACATCGGTAAAATTAGAAACATAATTAACTCGGTAACCTTTATATTCAAAATAGCGGCGAATTGTGTCGAATGCAACCACGCTACGCGCGTTACCAATATGAATATAGTTGTACACTGTTGGTCCACAAACATACATCGAAATCTCACCAGGCTTAATTGGGCGAAATTCTTCTTTAGTCTTAGTTAAAGTATTGTAAATTTTCACAGCGGCTAACTTGCCTTTCTAAAAAATTTTCTTTTAACAAAAACACAATTAATTAATTGATTTTTACTAAAAGAAATAGCGTATTCCGCTTTTAAGGCGTAATACGCTGTTCCTTGCTTAATTACAAACCGTTTTCACTCATTTGTTTCAAGGTTAAATCAAGGTGTTTTAATACCCGTTTTTTGCCCAAAAGCTCCATTGCTTCACCAATACCTGGTCCAACCATTGACCTAGTTGTAGCAATTCGAATAGGCATAAACAGTCTTCTACCTTTAATACCTGTTTGGGCACGCGTTGCTTGAACTGCCTGCATAATTTGAGTGGCCGTAAACCGCGATAATGATGTCAGTTGTCGCTTGAATTCTTCAATTACTGGTCTAGCTTCATCCTTACGGATTTCGTCAATTTCTTCATCACTCAAGTCTTTAGGAGCGGCAAAGAAAATCTTAGTTAAATCAACGATCTGCTTAGTATATGACATTTGCACAGAATAAATATTCACTAATTGACGCACCCATTCCATTTTTTCTGGACTAGGATCTAGCTCAATTAACCCTGCTTCTTGTAAATTGTTAAGAGCTAAGTCAAGTAAAACATCTCGATCGGCCTGTTTAATATATTGGTTATTAATCCATTCCAATTTCTTTTGATCAAAGGCAGCCGGTGATTTAGATAGCCGGGCGGGATCAAACTGCTTAATTAATTCCCGTTGTGAGTAAATTTCACTTTCACCAACTGGTGACCATCCCAAAAGCGTAATAAAATTAAACATGGCATCTGGTAAATAACCCAGGTCACGGTATTGTTCAATAAACTGAAGCACTGATTCGTCACGTTTAGACAGCTTTTTACCAGTTTCTGGATTATTAATCAACGTCATATGTCCAAACTGCGGTGGTTCCCAGCCTAATGCTTCATATACGGCTAATTGTTTTGGAGTATTTGAAATATGGTCATCGCCGCGCAAAACATGCGTAATTTCCATTAAATGATCATCTATGGCGACTGCAAAGTTATACGTTGGCATGCCATCGCGCTTTTGAATAATAAAATCGCCACCGATAGTATCAGATTCAAAACTCAAATGGCCTTTAACGATATCATCCCAAGCATATGTTCTCATTTCTGGAATATGAATTCTGACTACTGGAATTAAACCCTTGGCCTTGGCTTCTTCTTGGCTAGCCGCAATTTCAGTTGCAGTCATTCCTTCATATTCATAAGTATAGTGCGGAGCAATTCCCATTGCCCGTTGTTCTTCACGTTGTTCTTCAAGTTCTTCTTGTGTCTTGTATGAATAGTATGCTTTACCTTCATCAAGCAGTTGTTGGATATACTGATTGTATATGTCTTTACGTTCAGACTGTCGATATGGTCCAAAATTACCGCCCTTATCAGGTCCTTCGTCCCAATCAATTCCTAACCAATGCAGGTTTTCCATTTGCGATTGGGAACCGCCTTTAACATTACGTTTAGTGTCCGTATCTTCGATTCTTAAAACAAACGTTCCTTTGTTATGCCGTGCAAATAAATAATTAAATAGCGCGGTTCTTGCATTTCCTATATGTAAGTGTCCCGTTGGACTCGGGGCATACCTTACTCTTACTTTTTGTTTTGCCAAAATTTATGCCTCTTTCAAATAGTTAATTACACAATTTTAGTTTACCCGTAATATGACAAAAGTTCAATCTTTCCTATTCTAATACCAACTTTAAAGCTTGTAAAATACTAGCTACAGGAATCACATCAATTCCTAATTCTTGCAAACTACTACGCATATTGTGCTTAGGAATAAAAATTCGTTTAAAACCAGTCTTAGCTGCTTCTTTAATTCGCGCATCAATTTGATTAACGCGCCGCACTTCACCCGTTAGACCTACTTCACCTACGAAACAATCAGTTGGAGAAATTTCTTGATTTTTATAACTAGAAGCAATCGCCATAATAATTGCTAAATCGATAGCTGGTTCATTTAAACGAATCCCACCTGTTGCAGTTAAGTAAACATCTTGATTTTGGAGCATTAAATTACCCCTTTTTTCTAAAACTGCTAACAATAATGCGGCCCGATTAAAATCTAATCCTGAAGTTGTCCTTTTTGCATAGCCAAAAGCGGTCGGAGTAACTAAAGCTTGAATTTCAGCTAGTAGCGGCCGCGTCCCTTCTAAAGAAACTACAATTGCCGAACCGGTCGATTGCGGCAAGCGCTCATCTAAAAAGATTGCTGATGGATTGGTTACTTCTTTAAGACCTTTGTGAGCCATTTCAAACATGCCAATTTCATTAGCAGCTCCAAAGCGATTTTTAACTGAATGCAGGATTCGATAAGCGTGATGCTCATCGCCTTCAAAATATAACACGGTATCTACCATATGCTCCAGGATTTTGGGACCGGCAATTGCTCCTTCTTTAGTTACATGCCCAATCACAAAAACTGTAATTGCATCTATTTTTGCGATTTTCATCAGTTCACTAGTGACTTCTCGTACCTGTGAAGCCGAACCAGTCATTGAATCAAGACTAGGTTCATTCATTGTTTGAATTGAATCAATAACAACAAAGTCAGGCTGAATAGTATCAATTTGCTGGCGAATCTCTTCCATATCTGTTTCAGGATAAAGTAGCATATTATCAGCCTCTAGTCCCAAACGTTCTGCCCGCAACTTGATTTGGTTAGCAGATTCTTCTCCTGAAACATAAAGCACTTTATGCTGTTGCGCTAATTCACTCATAATCTGTAACATTAAGGTTGACTTACCAATACCTGGATCTCCCCCAATTAAGACTAGCGAGCCTGGGACAATACCACCACCTAAAACACGGTTTAATTCAGCCATACTAGTCTGAATTCGTTCTTCTTTTTCTGCCTTAACCTGTGCCATCTTAATGGGTTCACTGCCACCAGTTTGTTTAATTAACCGACTGGGACTACCTTTACTAGAACGAGTTGGACTTGTTTCAGTTTCTTTTTCGAACTGATTCCAAGCACCACAATTAGGGCAGCGTCCCAAATAACTCGCTGAAATATAGCCACAAGAATGACATTTGTATTTGGTTTTTACTCTAGCCATTAATCCTCCTTTAAATTGGTCGATCCAAAGCCTGATTGTCTCTGGCGTTCAACTGGTAAATCATCATCAGTTTTATAATATTTAATAAAAATGCCCTGACCAATTCGTTGCCCTTTTTTAATTTTAATTGGTCTAACACCATAATTGAGTACCTGGATAAAGATTTCACCTTCATTTGTTTTATTATTATAATAATCTGCATCAATCACTCCAATACCATTAGGTAGACTTAAGCTGCGCTTAAAAGTATTCGATGAGCGGTTGGCCAAAATTAGTACTTCATCTTCAGGCATATATGCCTTAATACCAGTAGGGATAAGCAATGGCTTCAAAATACTATCAGCTAAAGCATAATCCGGTTCATACAATTGATGACCATTACGCAGCAAACGAAAAATTCGCACAAAATTAAGTCGCCAGATACTAGGAATCTCGATATCAACAGCTGCTTCTAAATCATAACCCGCGCTGGCAATGGTCTGGCGTCTAGGTAAAGTAATATTTTTATCTTGATATTTAGATACAATTTCAAAGCCCCGTAGTTTCGTCATTTTGTCTCCTCTAAATTAATAAGCTCTATTTTACAATAGATTAGCTATTTTACTTAAAATATTCTACTATTATATATGTAAAAGCTCTTAAAAATGCTTGTTCAATTAAGTTATTTATAAACTTTGCAGGTATTAGCGACTTTTGTAAAACAGAGAATGGTCAAATTATTAATACTGAAAGGAATACGATGTTCAATTTAAATAATTCCCACCAATTTTGTAAAGTTTATGATGATGACGATATTCTTGTCTGTCACTGGGTCATGGATAAAGTATCTCGGTCAGATAGAGACGTTTGGATTATAGAGCACTTCTTTTTTAACCCAGCAGCAGAACAAGCTTTTTTTATTAATGAAATGCATAATATTTTTGAAATTTCTACCACAACTGCCACACCTGTTTGGCCACTTGACCCACAAGTAATTGCTTATTTTAAGCAGCACCCTAAATTTGCCAAAATTTGGTACCATAAGCCTGATAGTATATAATCAAGCTAGCTTTCTATAATAGACTACTTAAGCTGATTAAGCTAAAATAGAAGTAATATTTTAAGGAGGAATAATATTTATGACAAAAGAAATTACCAATGATAATATTGCCAACTATACAGCTGATTTAGCTAAGCATGCCGGTATCAACATTGCTAGCCGCGCTGCCCAACAAAATGGTATCTATAAGGCTAGTCAAAATTTACAATCTAAAATCGACTTAGACCCAACTTTTTCAATTGAAATTGACACGGGAAAACCATCTGATCAAAAGCAATCAGGTCGCTGTTGGATGTTCTCAGCTTTAAATACGATGCGTCATCCCCTACAAAAGGAATACAAAGTTAAAGACTTCGAATTATCCCAAAACTATACTAACTTTTGGGACAAATTTGAAAAATCAAACTGGTTCTTTGAAAATGTGATTGCCAGTGCTAAGCAACCATTGGGTGATCGCAAAGTTAGCTTTTTATTTGCTACCCCACAACAAGATGGTGGTCAATGGGATATGCTATGCGGTTTAATTGAAAAATATGGTATCGTACCAAAATCAGTTTATCCAGAAACAGCCAATGCTACCAATTCAAGTGCTTTAAATGACACCTTGAATACGCTCTTACGCAAAGATGGACTAGTTTTGCGCACTATGATTAATGAAGGTAAGTCAGAAGATGAAGTTGAGGCACGTAAGAATGAATTCTTAAACGATGTCTTCCGTGTTCTGGTAGTTTCATTAGGAATGCCACCAAAGAAATTTGACTTTGAATACAAAGATGATGAAGGTAATTACCACCGCGAAGCTGGAATTACTCCAAAAGAGTTCTTCGCTAAGTATGTTGGTATGAATCTTGAGGATCATGTCTCAATTATCAATTCGCCAACTGCTGACAAACCTTATCATAAAGTCTTCTCAGTTGAGTACTTAGGTAACGTGGTTGGTGGTCGTCAAGTACGTCACTTAAACTTAGAAATTGCTGAAATGAAAGATTTAATCATTAAGCAATTGCAGGCTGGCGAAGTTGTTTGGTTTGGTTCCAATGTTGGTAAGGATTCGGAAAGACAACTTGGCTTACTCGATACTAATATTTACAAGCGCGATGAGTTATTTGACATTGATTTATCCATGTCAAAAGCTGATAAACTTGATTCTGGTGAAAGCATGATGGATCACGCAATGGTTATTACGGGCGTTGATCTTGTTGAAGGTAAGCCAACTAAATGGAAGATTGAAAACTCTTGGGGTGAAAAACCCGGCTTTAAAGGTTACTTTGTGATGAGCGATGCTTGGTTTGATGCTTTTGTTTACCAAGCTGTTATTAATAAGAAATTCTTGTCAGATGACTTGAAAGCTGAATTTGCCGATGGTGCTAAAGACCCTATTCAACTCCTACCATGGGATCCAATGGGTGCTTTAGCTTTTAAATAAAAAATTTAAAGTAATTTAAAATATAAAAAGACTAACTTCTGCAAATATTTGAAGTTAGTTCCAGCAGTTGGATTAATAAATTTTAATAATTACTGGGCTGAGGCTTAATGGAGATTGAATATCGCCATTAAGCCTTTTAGTCTGCACTTTATGTTTTCTTGATTATAATACACAATGTAATCAAGAATTGCTTAGCTTAGCTCTGTTGGCTTGTGGTAGCAGTCGCCTTGTCCATAAAACATTGCCGCTTTTATGCATCTAATAATGGAAAATTCTATTAACAGTTTTTTTGTGGCCAAAATCAACTTAATTGAAACTAAAAAGACCTGATGCCGATTAAATATCGAATCAGATCCTAATTCTTTATCAACAATGACCTACTTGCGTCGTAATTTTACCAAATATGCAATAGTCGGTCTGGTTGCAATTTACTTAAGTTGAATTGATGAACATGCTGTGGCTTACTTGACGGGAAAGGTGCAACGAAGTCAGCTAAATTTACTAAACCAGTTGAATAAGTCCAAACACCTTTGACCTTTTTAATTGGATCTAGCAGTTCATTTCTAATTGGATAAGCAGAAATTAAAAAGTGCTTATGATGAAACTTAAATACAAAATAGGGTAAACGAAATTGATTAATAATTTCATCTTTTGTTTTACCAATTGTTACTACGTTACGATATGTACCATACTTTGCAGTAAATTTATCATTAAATGAAAAATAAAAATTAGAAATATGTACATGGGGAAAGTCTGCTTCAGCCATCTGATCAGGAATGGCAACTACATGAGCAAAATGATCCAAATTACTTTCTCTTTGTGACAAAACTTTAGCCATTTGATTAGGATTGATTACATGCGCCCATTCTGGCAAGTCAAAATTATCTTGATAAGATAAATACATTTCCCGCACAACCTCAGGCTTAACCCAATCATATTGCCGGCGAATTTCATTACGATTAAGTAAATTTTGCAAATTCTTGTGATACATTAAATCAACCACAAATAATTCATAGCGATAGCGTTCAAGCAACGGCTGATAATGCTCAATAGTTTCAACAGAAATATGAGTACTATCAACAATAACGGTTTCGCCACGCTTCATTTTTTCTTCTACGAGGTAATCTACCACTTTTTCCGTTTGTTCATTTGCTGAGCGCGGAATAACTTGACGCAGGCAATCGGTATCTTCTTCATAATAATAGGTTAAATTAGCCAACAACAAGCGAATTTGGTCGCGGCTGATCGCATATGGCTGTAAATGATGGCGTGAAATGAAAGAAGATTTACCGGAGCCAGGTGCGCCTCGTAATAAAAATATTTTACGCATACCTTATACTCCAAACTAAGAATGTAAATTTATTTAGTATCGTAGTAAATTTTAACATAAATTTGGCTAATTCTTAATTATAAGTAAAAAGCAATTAAAAATTTAGTTTAAAATTTTTTTATCACAAATATGTAAGTAATCATCAAAAGTATAAATAATGGGTTCTGCATTAGCTACTTCAAGTTTTACGATCTCATTATCATCTATTTGTTCGATTTTTTTAATTAATGCTCGTAAACTAGAGCCATGAGCTACTACTAGTTGATCTTCACCTTTAAGCATTTTACTTATAATTGCTGTTTGATAGTACGGCAATAGACGTTGTTGCGTTTGGTAGAGGCTTTCAGCTTGCGGTAAACGTCTTATATCACAATTAATATAGCGCCGATCATAAAGTGTTTTTCCAGCAGGTGGAATTGAATAAAAACCTCGACGCCACTTCAAAACCTGCTTATCACCATAAATTTGTCGTGACAGGTCTTTATTGACTCCACGTAAAATGCCATAATGTCGTTCATTTAGGCGCCATGTCTTAGTTAGCGGTAAATATAAAATATTGGCCGCTTCTGCGACAATATTGGCTGTTTCAATAGCTCGAACTAAAATAGAAGTATGAATATGAGTAGGATTGAAATCTGCAATTTCCTTAAGTAATTGACCTGCTGCTTTGGCCTGCTCTCTTCCTTTCGTAGTTAAGGCGACATCATTCCATCCAGTATAAGTATTGGTAAAATTAGCAATGCTTTCTCCGTGACGCAATAGTACCAATTTCACCATTTTACTTCACCCAATGCATAATTAACAAAATAATGCCACTAATTGTAAAAATAAGCCCTAAAATCATAAAGGCATTATAACCTTTACTTTGCTTGTAGCGTTTTCTATTAAAAGCATAGGCCATATCATATAAGCCAACGATTAAAACAATAATTGCTGTAAAAAGATTAACTTGAAAATTCATTTTTTCTCCTATTCTTAATAATCATGATTAGTCTCAATCAGCCGATGATTCTTCCCCCGTTCACATTCAACTTGAAAGTTAATATGGTTGATACCCAAAGTTATCAGCTTTTGACTAATTACCTGTGTCAATTGTTCAAATTCTTCCGCTGTCAATTCGGGAGCTACATTAACATGAGCATCTAACATGATATAGCGCTCACTATAACGCCAAACATGAACATGATGCATATTTTTAATTTCAGGAAAAGACAATACAATTTTATTTATTTCAGCTAAGTCAATATCTGGGTTAGATTCCATCAAAATATTAGCTGCCTGCTTGGTTAAGCCATAAGCCTCGTGTAAAACAAAGAGTGACACTAAGATAGTCATTACTGGATCAAGCCAACTGACATGCCAAAAATAAATACATATTGCACCAATCACCACTGCTACGCTTGAGAGCGCATCGCTTAGCATATGAATAAAAGTTGAACGAGCATTTAAATTATTTTGTTCAGCTTGATGCATGACTAACATTGAAATCACATTCGCCACTAGCCCAATTATCGCTATTACTAACATAATTGGCCCACTAATTTCATTAGGCTGCCAAAAACGCTCAATTGCTTCAATAAATAAGACAATACTAATAATAATTAAAATAATTCCGTTAGTGAATGCAGCTAAAGTTTCTGCACGCTCATAACCAAATGTCTTATACTGATTACTACGGCGTTTACTAATTAAATGAGCTATAAATGAAATAATAATTGCACCAACATCACTTAAGTTGTGAACTGCATCCGACAATAACGATAGCGAGCCAGATATTATACCGCCTAAAAATTCACTAACCGTTATAATTACATTCAAAACAGTTACATAAATATATCTCTTAGTCCGATGATCATTCATTAACTTCACCTCTCAATAGCAAAAAGCCCTACTTTTAGTAGGACTCTAAATATTTTCAGCATCAATATTGTAATCAATAATTTCAAACTTGCCATTATCAGCTAAAAGTGCCCGACTTATACTGCCGTTGTTAGGAAAAATAATATCATGCTGACCATCACTTTGCTGCCAATACTTAATTGCTAAAGTTTTAATAAAATCACCATGGGAAACAATTAATATCCGTTGCTCATTTTTAGTCAATTCCTGTAAAACAGAAATTGCCCGTTCCATTCGCTTATCTAATTCCTGGCTATTTTCTGCTAAATGCCGTGGATCAGCTTTTTTCGTTGCTTGCCGGAATCTAGCAATTCCAACTTGATTAATAATACTCGTAATATCTTTTTCTGCTTTCAAACCAGCAGCTAATGCAACTTGTTGCCAAGTATTGTCAATATCGTCGCCTTCAAATGAGCCAAAGAAAACCTCACGAAATTCTGGTAATTTCTTTATTTTACCTATTTCAGAAACTTGATTAGCATCTTTTATTAAATGAACTGTGTCAATTGCTCGCTTAAGATCAGAAGAATACATATTGTCAAAATGAACTTGACTTAATGCATTAGCCGTTTTTTTCAAGTCGTCGATTCCCTTTATTGTTAAGGGCGAATCACTCCAGCCCTGAACTTTATTCAACTGGTTAAACATGGTCTCGCCATGACGCACTAAATAAATTTCCGTTGCCAACTTATATTCTCCTTTCAGCTATAGCATAACGTGGATTAAACTATAACATATATGCCTTATAAAATAAATAGCCTACCTGCAGTAAGATTAGTGTTATAAATAATATTTTTAATTGCATGGACTACAGTAAATTTTTATCGGTAAATATATAGTGATCAAACTTAGATATCAAATTGAACGATTATCAACACTACCGCTAATAAAATTTTTGTCATAATTCCTCCCAAAAAATCAAAACACATTATAGAATTATAGGTATTGGCCCTTCTTGATCATCATATCGATTATAATATACTTAATAAACCAATTTAAGAAGGTAAATTTAAGTGACAAAATTTGAAACGTTAATATTTATTCCAGAAGGTAGTTTACTTAATGAACAAGTCGCTGAAAGAAAGGCTCTAAGTCAAACACTAAAATCAAAGCAGCCATTTGGTCCAAGTGAGCGTTTAAAATATACCAAATTACAAGAAAAAACCAAACTACTAGGATTAAACAAGCGAATTTCATTAATCCTAAATGCGTTCAATCTTCAGCCAGAAATTTTTACTATAAATTTACAAAAACAGCATCAATTAGTCAAAGGAACTATTTCGTTTTTAGATGCAGTCGTTGACCAGGTTAATTTAATCATGTTGGCTAAAGAGTCAAAACAGATTATCACTCCTCGCTTAGAGCAAAGTGCACTGCTAACTTATTTTGCTGCTACCTATTTTGCTGATGATTTTACCCAAGAATTGCCTGCTAAATCAGTTTTAGCGCAAGTTGTCCGCCAAGAGCAATTAGACCCTGATACATGTTTAGTCATTGGAACAGATTTAGCTGATGAAATTCAAGGAGCCGTAAATACAAACTTGCAATCACTATGGCTTGCACCCAAAAAAAGCAAATTACCAATTAGTCCGCGCCCCACCTTACATTTAAATAAGTTAAGTGACTTATTATTTTATCTTGATCTCAGCTAGTTTATAATATTATATAGAAAGAAGAGGTATTACCATGAAAAAAGTTGCCGTTGTATTTGCCGATGGTTGTGAAGAAGTAGAAGGATTAAGCGTAGTTGATGTTTTGCGACGCTTAAGCATTCCAACTGACATGGTTGGTCTAACTAGCCCAAAAATCACTGGAGATCACCAAATTCTACTTACATGTGACAAAGTATTAGATGATAGTTTATTAGATTATGACTTAGTTGCTTTCCCAGGCGGAAAAAGCGGTGCCGAAAATTTACGCGATCATAAAAACCTTCGTGACTTAATGGTTAAGCGTCACGAAGAAGGCAAATGGAATGCAGCGATGTGTGCTGCTCCAATTGCCTTAGCCCGTTATGGCATATTAGACAACGCTGATTATACTTGTTATCCAGGTTTTGACAAACAGACTAAGCAAGATGCACCAACTGGCAAATTTAAAGAAACAATTACAGTAACTGACCACAAAAATAAGCTTATTACTAGTCGCGGTCCGGCTACTGCGTGGGCATATGCTTATGCAATTGCTGAGGCTTTAGGGGTTGAAACTAAACAGCTACAGCAAGGCATGCTTTACAATTATCTAGCTGATAATATCCAGACCAGCTTGTAATAAAAAACCGTTCCAATTCAAAAGAGTTGGAACGGTTTTTACTTGATACTTAATAATAAGACTGGTAAATTTTTTATTACTAAGCTTTGCTATTTTGATATGTATACTCAACAATAACAGTTAAAACTAAGATAATCACTATACTACCAAGCAAAACAATGATTCCCGCACTAAAATTTAATTGCGGATTTTGGTATAACATTCCTAGTTTCCCCGAAACAGTATCAACCGCATTTAGATACGTCACCGGTAACCAAGCACTAACTTTTCTTAACATTGGGACAGCTATTACCGCCACATTCACTCCTAATACTAACAAGAGTGCAAGCAGCAATGTGGGCAGTTGCGCACGAAAAATTATGGCCAAAAATCTTACCAAAACTATTAAGAATAACAAGCCTAAAAGTTGTAAAGCAATAATTGGTAAAATTAAATTGTCACTAGCCACAAAGTTAGTCATCATTCGACCGTTAACAAATTTATAGGTCAAATACGGAAAAGCTAAATTACCAGCACCAGCAAAAATCGTTGCGGCAATTATCATTAACAAATTTATTACCAAAAAACTTCCCCCTAGTAATATTAAACCCGCACTAATTTCCGTTAAAGCTTGACGCCATTTACTAATGGGATTGAGCCGAGTTAGATCAAGTTTTTGATGATAAGGTTCTGTTAATAATAAAGTTAAGATAAACAAAGCCACCAAAGTAAATAGATACGGTAAATACTGCTGGTTAAGGTGCAACCAAAATTGGATTCCCGTTACTGGCATATCTTGATTTTCATAAGCGAGTGGTTTGTCTTTAAGATAGGCAAAAAATTTTAGTTTGTTATTAGTCTCTGTCACTTGAGCGGGATCAACCTGGTCAGCAATGTTTTCTAAGTGTTTTTTTTCATGCTGCTTTTTTTGCCACATCAGCGTATAAGCTAACTGCCACTTAGCAGCTTGAGCAGCTTTTTGTATTTGATAATCTTGGTTGGCAATTTTTTGGTTACTATTAATATCTTGTTCAGTTTCTTGATAAAGGTCACTATTTTTCTTTTGCTGCTTCAGATTTTGTTTTAACTTAGCAATCTCTGTTTGATAGTAAGTACCTTCTTTTTGGGCTCCTGCCTGCAAGGTAAATTGGGGCGCGGTACGTAGATTCAAAAATAAAATAAAGCCCAAAATTAGAATCAGGATAGAAAGACAAATTGGCGTCAACTTATTTTTAACTACTTTTTTTAATTGAAATAGGAGATAAGCCATTACAGTACCTCCACTTCTTTGAAATGATGAGTTCTAGTCCGTTCTAATAAGCAAATCAAACTAAACAAAACAAGTGAACCAATTAGTAGGGTACCTACCCCACTAGTAAAATTAATATGGTAATTATCTAAGTTATCAGCAACTACCCCCGAAACTACATTGATTGCATTAAGATAAGTGTTAGGTAGCCACTGGGCAATCTGAGCCAAAGGTTCAATTATGGTGGTTGCTAATCCAATACCTACTACTAAAAGTACCGCTAATAACAGGGTCGGTAACTGATTATGCAATAGTTTTGCCAGTAACTGAATAAACAGTACTAAAAATATAAATTCCAAAAATTGTAAGATTAAAATTTGGGGGATTAAAGTAGCTAACGGAACTACAGCAACTGTTTGCCGTCCATTGACTAGATGATGAATAATAGCTGGGTATTGTAAATTACCCGTGCCAAAGATTAAAGATGCTCCGGTAAAAACTAATAAACTTAACAATAAATATAATAAACAACTAATGGCTAATCCTACCAAACTATTAGATAGTTGCTTACGCATTACATTTATTGGTAAAACAGTGGTGATATCTAAGCCATTTTTATAAGCGTCAGTATATAGATACGTTAAAATAAAAATTATCACTAAAGTAAATAAAATTGGCCAGTAGGTTCCGTTTAAGTCTGACCAAAACTGAATACCAGTAACGGCTGCATCACTTTCATAAGGCAGCGGATGCTTAACTAAATATTGATAGCGCTTTTTAATGCCACTAACGACGTCAAGGTTTCGCTCACTTAATCCAGTAGTTTTCATTTTATTACTCTCTTTGATTTTTTCCTTATAAACTAGTCCCCATTGCCCCTTATTAATATGTTTAATCAACGCTTGATTTACTTGTAATTGTTTTTTTGTTTGCTTCAGTGCGATTTTAGTTTGACGGTAACCTTCACCAGTCGGCGAATACTTTTTTAATGCTTGCTTATCTTGGGCAATATTATTTTTTTGGATTACAATATTGCCTTGTATCTGACCCTTGATTGATTCTCCGCTGTCAATTTGATTAGCATTAAGAAATAAAATACCAAAAGAAATAATTATTAAAATGCACGAAGCAATTATGGTTAAGTTATGCTTGGTAATTTTTTTAAATTGAAAACCAAAGTAAGACATCATTCCTACACCTCACGCATCATTTGTTGTTCTAAAACTAAACGATGAGCGTTGATCATCCTTAGTTCACTGCTATAATGTGAGGTCATGATAATACATTTGTTTTTATGCGAAACTTCTTGCGCTAAGCGGTCATAAAGTTGCTTGCGACTTACCTCATCCAAACCATTGGTTATTTCATCCATTAAATAATATTCGGCATCACTTACAAAATACATGGCTACCAGCAATTTCTGTTTCATTCCTAGTGAATATTTTTTAATGGGTACTTTGGCGTAATCTTGCACCCCTAAGAAGGCTAACTCGTCTGCTAAATTCACCTGTGAGTGCCACATGTTTTTGATAAATTTTAAATAGTCTAAGCTATTAAGATTGGGATTGAGCCAGTCATTACTTTCGAAGAAAAAAACTTTGTCCTTATTTTGGGTATACGGTTTACCTTCTAAGCGAATTCTTCCAGCAGCAATCGGGATCAAATTAGTAATTGCCCGCAAAAAACTAGTTTTGCCTAACCCATTTTCGGCAGCAATCTGATAAAACTGACCAGGCATAAACTGATAACTAAAATCATGCAAGATTGGTTGACGGGTTTTAATTGTGAGATGATTAACTTCGAGCATAACAGTCTCCTTGATAAAATATGGTATTAATAGAAATGATGTGATTAAACAAGCTTATCACTTAATATTAATGATTTAGTTATTATTTATAAAATAACATATTTTAAGGTTCATATATTCAACAAAATTTATACTTATTGTTTTTTTCCACATAGTAGATAACTAACTGATTATTTTTACTTTTAATAACATTTTTATTTTAGAAAAAAATAATTGACTTTTATTGGCAGACTGATATTCTTTAACCGTTAAATTGCTTATCATATTAGAAGTTGACTCTACCAATACACCTTATTCTTAATAACTAAAAATAGTCCCCCAAGCTGGGAGACTACTATATTAATATTGACCAATCATTAAACTTGGTATAAATTGATAATTTCCATGATTAAGCCAACGTTGTAGTTCAAGTAAAGAATTCTCTCCTATTTCCTTATTACGTTTAGGTAACCGCTTGATTTCTTGTTCAACCTTTATTAATTCTTTTAAAGCTGCTTTCTTCCCTTGACTATCTTTAATCCTCATTACCTCAAATTCAGCTTTAACCAGAGGCTTTAAATTGCGCTTAAGTGCCTTAACATTATAAATACCAGTCAGCAAGCTAACCCAACCTTGATATTTCCCACTCTGGTCAATAATATGCACCATTATATGCTTATTTAAAGAATTAACTTCAATTACTTTGAATAATACTTTATTGACTACCAGTTGCTCAACATAAGCTTCACTATATTTTTCTACTTGCTCGGCTTGTTTATACATTGGGTTCATTAGCGAATTTGAAGATAACCGAAATACATAACCAGCACGATTTAACTGTTTAGTTGCAATTTGATCAATTTGCGTTATATTTTCTTGATTATTTTTAGTAGAGGCATTGACAAGTGCAGTTGCAATTGTTCCAGTTGCTAGTGTAAATAATGATACAGCAGTTGAAATCACCATTAATTTAGAACTTTTTTTCATTGTGTCTTTCCTCCATAACATTAAACTTGTTAATTTATTTTTAATATAAACTGAAATTTAATAATAGTCAATTGCCGTTTGTTAAATTTTTTTATTTTTATTTTTTCTTAAATTTCCATCTGAAATGCTTTGATAGAGTAGGACTTCATAACTTTAAGTTTATAAAAAAAAGTAAATTATCTTGCTATTTAATACTAATATTAATATTTTATTCGCAATTAATAAAAAATACTTTTTTAAATTTTATTATTCTTAACTTTCCTTGTCATTAAAAATATGTTTTAAAAATTGATAGTAATAAATATGTTTTAAATATAAAGTATACAAAATTATATAACGATTGTTCTAAATTTAAATAGTAATTTAAAACGGCCTAGTTTGACATAAAATTGAATTTATTAATAATAAAAAAAGAAGCCCTACCTCTTTTGAGATAGGAGCTTCTTTTACTACTTAAGTTTGTTCAAGAATTTCTTGATTTTACTTGAAGTTAGAACGTTTAACGAATTTATTTTGACCAACTGCATAATATTCGCTACCTTGAATATTTACTGCATTGCCATAAGTTTGAATTGCACTATTCTTTTTTAATGCTTTCCGACTTATTCTTTGGCCATATTGGTTATATACGTATGACTTGTGCTTTAACTTACGGCCAGTTCCTGTAACATTATCACTTGCTAGATATTGACCTTCAGCTATTGCTACGTACTTCTGTCCACTAATCGTTCTACTTTCACCAGTAGTAATTCTGGATCCTGCCTTCAGAACAAGCTTATTCAAACGGTTACCATTTTCATCATAAATGTATGCATTATGATGAACTTCTGCATTCGCAGTTACTCCATCAGCAAGGGTATTATTTGCCTCTACAGTTACAAATGCAAAATTGGCTGCCTTGACATAGCGGTTTTGACCAATGATGTAGTATGCAATACCTTTGATCTTCACTGGATCACCATATGTGCCAACTTCTGAATTCTTCTTAAGTAATGTTATACCTACACGCTTGCCATAACGGTTATATACAAATGCATTCCGTTTCAGGCGACGCTTGTTACTAATAACATTATTAACAGCTACGTATAAGCCATTATCTGTTATGTAGAATTCACGACCGTTAATCTTTTCTATTCCATACGTTGAAATTATCGAACCGCTCTTAGCTACCAATAAGTTAGCTCGCTTACCTTGTTTGTTATAGAAGTAAGCATTGTGGTTAAGCCGCTTTTCAATAGCATCTGGCTTATTATTCCCTTGACTAGGAATATTCTTATTAATTTCAGCTATAGCATTATCGAGAATTTGCTTTAGCTCTTCAGGAGTTTTAGCTTTACTGATTGCATCCTTAGCTTTGGCTGCCGCATTATCAACTGCCTTATTAGCGGCTGCTTTTTGCTCATCAGTTAAGTTTGGATCCTTATTAATTTTATCTTTAGCTGCAGATACTGCATCATCGATTGCTTTGTCTGCAGCTTTCTTTTGGTCTTCTAAAATTTTATCAAAAGTTAAATTAGTGTTACCTGGGTTAGTGTTACCACCATTGCCATTACCACCAGAATTGTTGTTGCCTGGTACTTGCTTGTCAATATCTGAAGTTCCCTTGTCCTTAGCCTTGTTAACTTCGTCTGGGGTCTTGGCCTTGTCGATTTCGTCCTTAGCTTTAGCTGCGGCATCATCAACTTGTTTCTTAGCATCTTCTTTTTGCTTGTCAGTTAAGTTTGGATCTTTATCGATCTTATCCTTAGCCTTGGCTGCGGCGTCATCAACTTCCTTCTTAGCATCTTCTTTTTGTTTATTCAAGCTGCTATCTGGAACTACCTTACCAATTTCAGCTAAACCATTTTCTTTAGCTTGGTTAACTTCATCTGGCGTCTTAGCCTTATCTACTGCATCCTTAGCAGCAGAAGCGGCCTTGTCAATAGCGTCAGTTGCCGCCTTCTTCTGCTCATCTGTTAACTTAGGATCCTTATTAATGGCATCCTTAGCAGCGGAAGCAGCCTTATCAATGGCATCCTTAGCGGCCTTCTTCTGATCTTCTAAGCTGTTACCTGGTGTGTTGTTGCCTGGTACTTGCTTGTCAATATCTGAAGTTCCCTTGTCCTTAGCCTTGTTAACTTCGTCTGGGGTCTTGGCCTTGTCGATTTCGTCCTTAGCTTTGGCTGCGGCATCATCAACTTGTTTCTTAGCATCTTCTTTTTGCTTGTCAGTTAAGTTTGGATCTTTATCGATCTTATCCTTAGCCTTGGCTGCGGCGTCATCAACTTCCTTCTTAGCATCTTCTTTTTGTTTATTCAAGCTGCTATCTGGAACTACCTTACCAATTTCAGCTAAACCATTTTCTTTAGCTTGGTTAACTTCATCTGGCGTCTTAGCCTGATCTACTGCATCCTTAGCAGCAGAAGCGGCCTTGTCAATAGCGTCAGTTGCCGCCTTCTTCTGCTCATCTGTTAACTTAGGATCCTTATTAATGGCATCCTTAGCCTTCGCTGCAGCGTCATCAATTGACTTCTTAGCATCTTCTTTTTGCTTATCTAAAGTGCTGTTTGGAACAGCCTTACCAATTTCAGCTAAACCATTTTCTTTAGCCTTATTAATATCATCAGAGTTAACAGCCTTGTTGATTTCTTCCTTAGCTTTAGCTGCGGCATCATCGACTGCTTTATTGCCAGCTGCTTTTTCAGCATCTGTTAAACTACTGTCTTTATTAATGGCATCCTTAGCAGCTCCGGCGGCCTTGTCAATGGCATCAGTTGCGGCCTTCTTCTGCTCGTCTACTGTACCATTTGATTTTGGAATACTGTTGATTCCTGTAATTCCGTCTGCTTGGGCTTGATTAATTTCATCTGCATTCTTAGCCTGATCTACTGCATCCT